>CAZKTK010000488.1:0-2588 GCA_964555535.1 uncultured Rhodospirillaceae bacterium | reverse complement strand
CCCCACCCTTACCAAGGGTGTGCTCTACCCCTGAGCTACGGCGGCATCCGGTTCTGGTGGGCGGCGCGGAACATGCCACAGCGCCGACTGAGGCGCAAGCGACTAGGCCACCTTCACATTATCGTCCGAATCCCTATATTACGATGACGTAACGATATCGCAGAATGCGACGGGTAGAAGGACAGAAAGCCATGAGCGATCCAGTGGAAGCCTCCGGGGGCGTTCCGGATCCCACCGCCGATTCCGACAAGGAACTGAGATCCTGGCGTCTCGCTGAGGCGTTGCGCGCCAATTTGCGCAGGCGCCGGCAGCAAAAGCGCGAGCGACAGGCCAAACCGGCCCCCAGCAAGCGGGACGACGAGACCGGCCGCGTTCCGAGCGAAACGCATTTGAAAGACTTCGAGGCTTAATTCCGCCGCGCCTTCGTATATAACGAGCGGCCGCTTCGCGGTACACGTTCGAACAGAAGGCGCATCTTTTTAGACATGGATAGAATTCGCATTCGCGGCGGCAAGCCGTTGCATGGTGAGATCGCCATGTCGGGCGCCAAGAACGCGGCTCTGCCGCTGCTCGCGGCATCGTTGTTGAGCGACCAGCCGCTGCGCCTGAGCAACCTGCCCAATGTTGCCGATATCGTCAGCATGGCGGGCCTGCTCGCCGAGCTCGGCGTGCTGGTGGAAGGCGAAGGGACGCGGCGCACCCTTTGGGCCCAGACCATTGCCTGTCACACCGCGCCCTACGACCTGGTGCGCAAGATGCGCGCCTCGGTGCTGGTTCTGGGGCCGCTACTGGCGCGCGAGGGGCGCGCGCGGGTGTCGCTGCCGGGGGGCTGTGCCATCGGTACCCGGCCGATCGACATTCATCTCGGCGCGCTGCGCCAGTTGGGCGCCGAGATTACGCTGACCGAAGGCTATGTCGAGGCAGTGGCACCCAACCGCTTGCACGGCGCTCACGTGACATTCCCGACGGTATCCGTCGGCGCCACGGAGAACCTGCTGATGGCGGCGTCACTGGCCCGCGGCGAGACAGTGCTGGCCAATGCCGCGCGCGAGCCGGAGATCGTCGATCTTGCCGAATGCCTCCAGGCGATGGGCGCGCACATCGAAGGGGCGGGCACCGATACCATCACGATTTCAGGGGTCGACAGCCTCGACGGCGCTACCCATACCGTGTTGCCCGATCGCATCGAGACGGGTACCTATGCCATGGCGGCCGCGATCACGGGCGGCGAGCTGTTTCTGTCAGGCGCCAGGCTCGATCTGATGACAGCGGTCGCCGAAGCGTTAGCGAGTGCCGGCGTGCTTCTTGAGGAATGCGACGGCGGCCTGTCGGCACGCCGCGCGGACGGCATTGTTGCCGGCTGCGATGTGGTGACCCAGCCCTCTCCGGGCTTTCCCACGGACCTGCAGGCGCAGATGATGGCTTTGATGAGTGTTGCCGACGGCGCGTCCTTGATTTCGGAAACCATATTCGAGAACCGTTTCATGCATGTGCCCGAGCTGAACAGGATGGGCGCCGATATCACGGTCCAGGGCTCCACGGCCATGGTGCGGGGTGTCGAGCATCTGACGGGCGCGCCGGTCATGGCCACCGATTTGCGCGCCAGCGTCTCGCTGGTGCTGGCCGGCCTGGCGGCACGCGACGAAACCGTGGTGCAGCGCGTCTATCACCTGGATCGCGGCTATGATCATGTCGAGGCCAAGCTGGCGGCCTGCGGCGCCGATATCGAGAGACTGCGCGACTGATGGGCTTGCGGCCTGAGACATTGCGACTGCGCGCCGAAGCGGCGGAGGACTACGCCGTTGTCGCGGCGTGTCTTCAGGATGCGCTGATGCCGTTGCGGGAGATGACCTATCTGCCCCAGGAAAGTCGCTTCGTGGCCGTTTTCGACCGCTTCATGTGGGAACATTGCGGCGGCGAGGGCTGCATCGGCCGGCCACCCTTCGTGGTTCAGTCGGCCTTGCGCCTCGAGCATGTGCGATCGGTTCGCTTGCGCGACATAGATCAGTCCGACAAGCGGCAGGTGCTTGAGCTGTTGACCCTGGCACCGTCCGATGATGGCGCGGTGCACTTGACCTTTGCGGGCGGTGGCGTCATCGAGATCAGCGGTGAGCCGCCAGTCTGCCTGCTGGAAGATATTGGCGAGCCGGAGCCGACACCCCTGGCACCGGAGCATGACGGCGGTTCCGTCGCAGTGGAGGAGAGCGGGCGATGAGCGCACGGGACGGATTGGTGATGGCGGTTCCCAAGGGCCGTATTCTCAAAGAGCTTGTGCCCCTGCTCATCCAGGCGGGTATCGAGCCGGAAGCGGCGTTCGACGACCCGGACTCGCGTCAGCTTTCCTTTGCCACCAACGTTCCCGGGCTGTCGCTGATTCGCGTCCGCAGCTTCGATGTGGCGACCTTCGTCGCCTTCGGCGCCGCGCAGCTGGGCGTCGCCGGCCGCGATGTGCTGTTGGAGTTCGATTATCAGGAAGTCTATGCGCCCCTCGACCTGGGCATCGGCGGCTGCCATCTCTCGGTGGCTGAGCCCGTCGCCATGGCCCACGGCGATGACCCGCGAAAGTGGAGCCATGTGCGCGTGGCCAC
>CAZKTK010000487.1:0-2591 GCA_964555535.1 uncultured Rhodospirillaceae bacterium | reverse complement strand
CTGGTCGACATGCGCAACAACGACCATTACCTCGGCATCAATTCGACCCGCGTCGTGCTTCGTCCCGGCACCATTCCCGGTGCCATCAACTTGCCCATGACCTGGCTGTTGGTGAACGAGGGCTTGCGCTTTCGCACGCCGGCACAGCTGCGCACGCTCTGGGCCGCCGCCGGCATAGATCCCGAGCGCCGGCATATCCTGTTCTGCAATTCCGGCCTCGAAAGCGCCGTCGGCTGGCTGGCACTGGGCGCCCAACTCGGCAATGCCCACGTCAAGCTCTACGACGGCTCCCTCGCAGAATGGTCCGCCGATCCGTCGCTCCCCATGACGCTGACAGTGCCGCTCGACTAATTCACCGTCACCGCGGCGTCGAGCACATTGGTCTCGTGCTTGCGGAAGAGGTCGCGCATGGAGCGGCTGTATTCGTCGTCCACGGAATGCAGATGCCGGAACTGATCGGGCAGCGGCTCGGCCAAAGTCTCCGCCAGCATCTCGCCGCCCTGCACGGCCTCGCGCGCGCGGGCGTCGAGAAATTCGAGATAGTCCTCCATCGGCCCGAAAGCGGCCGGGTCCGTGACCAGAGGGCCATGCCCCGGCACCAGGCGCTGCCAATCCATGCCGCGCAGCGTGCGCAGATGATCGAGCCAGACCGGCACATCCGCATGGGGCACGGTCGGCGCGCGCTGATGAAACACCAGATCGCCGGCGAACAGCGTCCTCGTCTTGTCGTCGAATACAATCACGTCGCCGGCGGTGTGCCCGCCAACGAGCGGGATGGCCTGGACCGTACGCCCGCCGAGGTCGAAACTCATGGGCTTGCGGATCAGCCGGTTGGGCTTGGTGATCTCAATGCCGGCAAGCCAGCCCTGGCCCATGGGCACCTCCATGAAGCCAAGCACGGCCGGGCCCTCGCCCAGCAGCCAGGCCTTGGCCGCCGGATGCATCATCACCACCGCATTGGCGCGCTTGAGCTGGGCCATGCCGAAGGCGTGGTCGGGGTGATGGTGGGTGATGATGGCGGTGCGGATCGGCTTGTCGGTGACGGAGCGGATGACCTCCACCATCTCCTCGCCATAGAAGCGCGTGGTTCCCGCGTCGATAGCCAACACCGATTTTTCGCCGACGATGAAGCCGGTGTTGACGATGTTGCCGCCGTTCTCCGTATTCCAGGCCTCCTGCAGGCCCCAGAACACGTAGACGCCATCGGCCACCTGGTCGGGAGTCAGGCCATAACGCAGGCCGCGTGCCTCGACTTGATCGGCCCCGATACCGATCAAGAGTACCAGCGCCAGCCAGCGCCACATTAGCGCAGGCTTTCGAACTCAAGGCCCTCGCTGTCGCGCGCATTGATGCGCAGGCTCTGGCGCAGCTCGGGCACGTCGAGGGTGATGATCGGGTCCGGCGCCATGGCCGCCTGGGTGAAGACATCCACCACCTTGCCCGCCGCATCGCTGATCTCGATCCACTCGATGTAATAGGCGGGGATCTGCTCACCGTCACCGGTGAAGGCGAAACCGGTCTCCATGGGATGGATGATGCGGAACTTGAGCCGGTCGGCCTCTTCGCGCTCATAGGTGCGCATGGCGATCTCGCCGAGGCGAGCCCCCTGGCCGGCCTCGCTGAACTCGATCGGTGCGGAGCAGCCACCTGGCGTCAGCACCTCGGCCCATTCCGAGCCCACATGCCAGACCCCGTCATCGGTCAGCACCGCGGCGCGCACCGGCGTCGACATCTCCAGGCGCATCTTGAGCCCGATCGAGGCGAGCCGGCGATAGGGCATCATGCGCGCCACGGTCTGGATCGGGTTGTTCTCGGCGATGACCACGATCTCGGCAATGCCGGTGAGCTCGGGCGACAGCTTGACCGGCAGCGGCACGTCGGTGCTGTTCTCGATCTCGGTCGGCATGACCAAGGTCACGAGATCGTCGAACACCACCTCTCCACCGGGAAGATGCGCCGCCCGGATGTCCGACCAGATGGCGGACTCGAGCGGATCCTCTGTGGTTGCGGCCAGCGCCGGCGCGCTAAGCACGACGGCCAACACAGTGAGCTTGGCGAGAGCGTTCATGGCACCGTCCTTTGCGCGAAAAGTCTACGCGCCGGGTGCCACAGGGTCAATTTCACCCCATGGCGGCCTGCAGGTTCGTATCCAGCGCGTCGAGGAAGCCGTTGGTGGTCAACCAGCCCTGGTCGGGGCCGATGAGAATGGCGAGATCCTTGGTCATCTGGCCGGACTCGACGGTCTCGACGCAGACCCGCTCCAAGGTCTCGGCGAATTTCACCACATCCGGCGTCTCGTCGAAGCGGCCGCGATAGCTCAGGCCCCGCGTCCAGGCGAAGATGGAAGCGATAGGATTGGTAGAGGTCTCCTTGCCCTGCTGGTGCTGGCGGTAATGGCGGGTGACGGTGCCGTGCGCCGCCTCCGCCTCGACCGTCTTGCCGTCGGGGGTGAGCAGGACCGAGGTCATCAGGCCGAGGGAGCCGAAGCCCTGGGCCACGATGTCCGACTGCACGTCGCCATCATAGTTCTTGCAGGCCCAGACGAAGCCGCCCTCCCACTTCAGCGCGCAGGCGACCATGTCATCGATCAG
>CAZKTK010000486.1:0-2595 GCA_964555535.1 uncultured Rhodospirillaceae bacterium | reverse complement strand
AAATCGACGACCGCCCGGCCGAGGGCCACATTGCCGCTGACCGAAAACGTGCCGTTGTCGTAGCCGCCGATGCGCGGCTCGCGATAGGAGAAGTGCCAGGCGCCATCGCCGGCCAGCGCCGGCGCACCGCTGAACGCGATGGGCCGCCTGGACAGCATGTTGCGCGTATAGCGGATGACCACCTCGACGTGTTCGCCCTGTTGCGAGACCTCGGCCGCCAACATGCCGAGATGGCCGGTCGGCAGGCCCGAGCATTCGATATCGGCATCCCCCTGCCAAGGCCCGGCGGCCCACGCCGGGGCCGCCACGGCAAGGCAGAGCGCGACGATGAGACGACCCAGCACCCCTTAAGCGTCCACGAAGCCGGCCACGTGTTCGCGATGCTCCTCGCGCGGCTTCAAGGCCAGGCTGAGGCCGACGAAGACCACGAGGTTGGCGGCGAAGGCGATCATGCCGGGGTTGATGTCGAAGGGCGGCGACGCGACGCCGAACTGGAGATAGGCATTGGTTGCGGCACCTGCCACCAGCCCGCCGATGGCGCCTTCCCGCGTCGCCCGGCGCCAATAGAGGGCGCCATAGACCGGCGGGGCCAGCTGGATGATGTAGCCATAGGCGCCGAGCAGCAGCTGGATCAGCCCTTCGCCGCCGAAGATGGCGAGACAATAGGCGGCACCGCCGACCGCGACCACGGCGATGCGCATCACCAGCAATTGGGTGCGGTCCGCCATGTCGGGCTTGAGCGGCAGGACGATGTCGCGGCCCACCGAGACCGAGGCGCCGTGGCTGATGGCATCGGACGACGACATGGCCGCCGCCAGGACGCCGGCGCCGATGAGGCCGTAGATCAGACCGCTCGCGCCGAGCTCATGGGTGATCAGATAGGGCAGCACCTGGTTCGGCTTCTCGATGGCATCGGGCGGCACCACGCCGATCGCTGCAAAACCGATGAACAGCACCGGCACCAGGAACAGCGCAAAGACCGGATAGGCGAGCACCGTAAGCTTGATGCGCTTCTCGCTGGTCGTATAGGACTTGGTGAAGAGGTGCGGCCACATGACGAAGCCGATGGTCGAGATGATCACGGCCGAGGAGAAGGCGGTTGCCGACATCACCGAGCCTTCCTTGCCGATGAGCAGGAAATCGGGCCGCTCGGCGACGATGGCGGCGAACATGGCCTCGGTGCCGCCATGCAGGGTCAGGACAAGGTAGAGCCCTAAGATCCAGGCGATCACCAGCATAAGGATAGCCTGCAAGACATCCGACCAGGCGGCACCGCGCACGCCGCTGGTGACCACATAGACGACGACGATGCCATAGGCCATCAGCGCCCCGGCCCAGAACGGAATGTGACCCTCGGTCAGGACGTTGAAGACATAGGCCATGCCCTTGATCTGCAGGGTCAGGTACTGGATGAAGGCGAGCACCGAGACGATGCCCACAAGCACCACCAGCAGGCGCGAGCGATAGCGGTCGCCGAGCAGGTCGCCCATGCTGAAATAGTCGCGCGCCGCCCCGAGCCGCGCCACCTTGGGCCCGATCACGTACCAGGGCAGAAGCCCGAGCGCCGCATAGGCGAGGATGTAGAAGGCCGCCGCCCCCTTGGAATAGGCCCAGCCCGGCCCGCCGAGAAAGGCGAAGGCGGAGAAGATGGTGCCGCCCATGAGGAACCACATGACGAACAGCCCCAGCCCGCGGTCCGCCACCGCATATTCCGAGACCGAGAAATGGGAGCGCCCGCGCCCCGCCGCCAGCCCGAGGCTGAAGGCGAAGACCAGATAGGCGCTCATCGCCAGGATGGCGATATGCCAGGCGGCCATCTAGCTGTCCCCGCCGCCGTGTTCGTAGCGGTAGAAGCCCACCAGCACGACGAACTCGACGAGGATCCAGCCGACAACCCAGGCCATGGAGAAGGGCAGGCCGAGCACCATGGGCTCGATGCGATTGCCGATGGCAAAGAGCGGAAACACCATCACCGCCATCATGGCGATGGTGAAGATCACGAAGGCCCGGCTTGCCCGCCGCACCGGCTGTCCCGCTTCCATAGGCGCTCCCCCGTCCCATTGTGCGCGAGAATGGTAAGCGCATTGGCGGCGCGGGCGCAATGCGGGAGTGCCGCTAAGCCAGTTCGTCCAGCAACGCCTTGGCGTCGATCAGATCGGGGGTGTCGAAGCCTTCGGTGAACCAGTCGTAGACGGGCGCGAGCAGGTCGCGGGCTTCGCTCGTCTTGCCCTGGGATCGCCAGAGGCGCGCGAGGGAGGTGGCGGCGCGAAGCTCCCAGGACTTTGCGATTTGTTTTTGGGCAACTGAAAGAGATTTCTCAAACGCTATGGCTGCCGTATCGGCCTTTCCGGCAATCTGATCGAGTATACCCTTGATACGCCACATCTCCGCCAGATGTCCGATCTCGTTTAGCCCAGCTACCTGATCTATCAGAGCTTGAAGTCTGGCGGTGTTGGGTTCAACGTCACCATTCTGGGCCTTTTGCAACAACATGACGCTTTCAAAATAGGGAAGTACGAATCCGATTCCAATAGATCTCAATGGGCTTTTGTCAAAGGAGCAGGCCAAACGGGTATGCGTGGATGTTGCTGTTCC
>CAZKTK010000485.1:0-2601 GCA_964555535.1 uncultured Rhodospirillaceae bacterium | reverse complement strand
CAGCCCCAGCCCCAGCCCCAGCCCCAACCCCAGCCCCAGCCCCAGCCGGATCCCGATGCGGAGTTCGACTCGCTAATGGAAGACTTGCTCGGCGAGCAATGAGGCGGCGTTAGCGCTGCGTCTTGCTCAGCCGATCGAGCACCCATAGGCGAACGGCACCCGACAGGCCACCGTCGCGCTCGCGGTCTATGGCGGCGAGGCGGTCGACGGGGCGGGTCTCATCGCTGTTGCAGAGGGCCACGAAGGCATCCCAGAATTTCGGCTCCAGCGACAGGCTGGTCGGATGGCCGTCTATGACGACGGATATTTTCCGGAGCCGGCTCATGACACCGGCTGCGCTCAGTCCGGTGTAAAGGCGGAGAAGAAATCGTTGCCCTTGTCATCGACGACGACGAAGGCAGGAAAGTCCTCCACCTCGATGCGCCAGATCGCTTCCATGCCGAGTTCGGGGTATTCGATGCATTCGACCTTCTTGATGCAATCCTGCGCCAGCCGTGCGCCCGGCCCGCCGATGGAGCCGAGATAGAAGCCGCCATGGGTGCTGCAGGCATTGGTCACGGCCTGCGAGCGATTGCCCTTCGCCAGCATCACCATCGAGCCGCCATGGCTTTGGAAGAGGTCCACATAGGCATCCATGCGCCCGGCCGTGGTCGGCCCGAAAGAGCCTGTGGCGTAGCCTTCGGGGGTCTTGGCGGGGCCGGCATAGTAAATGCAATGGTCCTTGAAATAGCTCGGCAAGTCCTCCCCCGCCTCGAGGCGGGCGCGCAGCTTTGAATGGGCTGCGTCGCGGGCGACGATCATCGGGCCGGTGAGCTTGACCAGGGTCTTGATCGGTTGCTGGGACAAGGTTTGCCGGATCTCGGTCATCGGCCGGGTCAGGTCGATGGCAACCGCATCGCCCGCCACTTCGGCTGGCGGCACGTCGGGCATGTAGCGCGCGGGGTCCGTTTCGAGTTGCTCCAGGAACAGCCCGTCCGCCGTGATCTTGGCGAGGGCCTGGCGGTCGGCGGCGCAGGAAACGCCGATGCCGATGGGAACGCTGGCGCCATGGCGCGGCAGGCGGATGGCGCGCACATCGTGGCAGAAATACTTGCCGCCGAACTGGGCACCGATGCCGAAATTGCCGGTCAGCGCCAGAATTTCCTCTTCCAGCTCGGTGTCGCGTATGGCGTGGCCGGTGCCCTCGGCCGAGGTGGAGGGCAGGCTGTCCAGGTAGCGGCACGAGGCCAGCTTCACCGCTTTCAGGGTGAGCTCGGCGGAGGTGCCGCCAATGACGACCGACAGATGATAGGGCGGGCAGGCCGCGGTGCCGAGGGTGCGCAGGGTCTCGTCGAAGAAGGCGAGCAGGCGATCGCGCGTCAGCACGGCGGGTGTCTGCTGGAACAGGAAGGTCTTGTTGGCCGAGCCGCCGCCCTTGGCGATGAACAGAAACTTGTAGGCGTCGCCAGGCACGCTGTGGATATCGAGCTGCGCCGGCAGGTTGTTGCGGGTGTTCGCTTCCTCGAGTCCGGCAAGCGGCGCCAGCTGGCTGTAGCGCAGATTGGTCTCCGCATAGGTACGCCAGACGCCGCGGCTGAGCGCTTCCTCGTCATTGGCGCCGGTCCAGACGCGCTCGCCCTTCTTGGCGAGCACAATGGCCGTGCCCGTGTCCTGACACATGGGCAGCACACCGCCGGCCGTGATGTTGGCGTTCTTCAACAGTTCGTAGGCAACGAACTTGTCGTTCGACGAGGCCTCCGGATCGTCGAGGATCTTGGCAAGCTGGGCCAGATGGCCGGGCCTGAGCAGATGGGCGATATCCTTGAAGGCTTCGAAGGCAAGCAGGCTCAAGCCCTCGGGGTCGACCTTGAGAATGCTTTCGCCGCCGAGATCGGCCTGCGTCACGAAGTCGCTGGTGAACTTGCGGTAGGGCGTGTCGTCTTGCCCTAGCGGGAACATTTCCTGAAACGTGAAGGCGGTCATGGCTGGCAATCCTTACATCCGGAGAATCGGCCGCCACTATAGTGCGCGTCAGGTTTTTCGGAAGGCCTCCAGAGTCACGACGTTGTCGTCCCCCTCGGCGTCCTCCGAGGTATCGGGGGCATCGGCTTCCTCGGACGGCTGTTCCGCATCCTCGGCCGCGAATTGCAGGCCGAAATTGACATGCGGGTCGGCAAAGGCCGTCAGGGCCGCGAAGGGAATCGCCAGGCGGCAGGGCTTGCTGGCGAAGCTCAGCCCCACGGAGAAGCCCTCCTTGGTGACGGCGAGGTCCCAGAACTGATGCTGCAGGACGATGGTCATTTCCTGCGGGAAACGCTGACGCAGGTCGTCGGGGATGTCCACGCCGGCGGCATGGGTGCGGAAGGTGATGTAGAAATGGTGCTCGCCGGGCAGGCCGTTGAGCGCCACCTGCTCCAGCGCCTCGCGCGCAACGCCGCGCAGGGCCGTGTCGACCATCTCTTGATATTCCAGCGCGTTGTCCACCATCGCCACGTCCCGCCTTGTAGTGGAGCGCTTCTGTTGCCAGGTGCGCTCCGGACCCCGCCTAGGCGTGCGACCGCCTAGGGCTTAGTTTGAGATAGCTGACTGCTTACGCAGCGAGCTGCATCTCCGCGTAGTTGT
>CAZKTK010000484.1:0-2627 GCA_964555535.1 uncultured Rhodospirillaceae bacterium | reverse complement strand
CGTTGTCGGATCGAATGTATGCCGGCACACCGCGCAGGATAAACAGGTCGGTCAGGGGATGGCCCGAATCGATGCGAGCCGATGCTGGAGTTCGACCGCTCCGAGCACCCTGCACGCCAGGCCATCATGACCCGGCCGATCGAGCACGAGAACGGAATTGTGGCCATCCCCACCGGCCCCGGCCTGGGCATCGAGATCGACCGCGACGCCCTGGCCTCGTTCACCACGGCATAGAAAAAGCCCCGCGACGCGATGTCGCGGGGCTCATTGGCGGTTTGGCCGAACCGGATAACTGTTATCCCCCGGCGCCGTTGCCATCGTCGTCGAAGGCGCCTTCGGGCAGCTCGTGGGCGATGCCCCTGTGGCAGTTGATGCAGGTCTTGCCTTCGTCCACCGCGGCCTGGTGACGGTCGCGCGAGCGTTTCTCCTGCACCGAGAAGTCCATGGAATCGAAGTCATGGCAGTTGCGGCATTCGCGGGAATCGGTTCGCTCCATCACCGCCCAGACGTTCTGCGCCAGCTGCAGACGTTTCGCCTCATACTGCTCGCGCGTGGAGATCGTGCCCAGGAAGTGATGATAGAGCTCGTTGGTCGCCTGGATCTTGCGCGCGACCTTATGGATCCACGTTTTCGGCACGTGGCAGTCCGGACAGGTGGCACGCACGCCCGTGCGGTTCGAATAATGGATGGTACGCTGATATTCGCGATAGACGTTCTGCTCCATCTCGTGGCAGCCGATACAGAACGTCTCCGTATTGGTCAGCTCCATCGCCCAGTTGAAGCTACCCCAGAAGAGGATGCCGAGCGCGAAGCCGCCGGCCAGCAACGTGCCGAGCGCATAGCGCAGGTTGGGGCGGCCGAGTGCTCCGAACATACGGCGCAACAGGGATCGTTTTTGCGTGACGGGGGTGTCTTCTGACATGGCCTTATCCCCTTGCGGGCTGTTCGTTGGTGGTTACTCGACCTCGACGGCGGAGCGGAAGGTGTTGGAAACCAGAGGGCTGGCCCGCAACTGTGACACATGGCACTGGGTGCAGAACCAGCGGCTGGGCGACACCCTGTCCAGGGCATTGCCGTCGCGGTCCACGTAGTGGGTCTCGCTGACCTTGGGCGCCCCTTCTTCGACATTGAAGGGCCAGTCGTGGCAACGCATGCAGCGATTGACGTTGAGGTCGATCTGATACTGCTCCGTGCGGTGCGGAACCAAGGGCGGCTGCTGGCGATAGGCCCGCGGGAATCGCTGATTGACATCCGGCGCGCGTATCTCGTCGGCACCGGCGGATTCATCGATCAGTGCGCTGCCCCGCAAGGAGGTCAGGCCCGCGTCCTGGGCTGTGACCGCAACGGGCATCGCGACGATGCCGAGGAGCAATGCCACCGCAATGATGGCCGAAACGGTTGGTTTCATCGTGTTTCTCCCATAGGCGCGCCGGCGGGGGCCGGCTCCGTAGCGTTATTGAAGCGAAAATCGAAGGCGAAGACGCGCTTGTCGCAAACGTCTATGCAGCGGCCGCAATTGGTGCAATCGCGGGACAGGATGAGCGGGCCGGTGCCCTGGCGCGCGCCGCGCAGGGCCGGTCCGATCACGTGCGGTTCGGGGCACACGTCGAAGCAGTCCATGCAGTCGTCGCAGGCTTCGCGGCGAGCGGCCGAGACGCGCACCAGGCTGGCCGATCCCAACAAGCCGTAGAGCGCGCCATGCGGGCAGAGATGGCCGCACCACAGGCGCCGACCCACCAGAAGGTCCAGCAGGAACACCGCGCTTACCACCAGCCAGCCGCCGGCGAGGCCGAAGATCAGGCTGCGCTGCAGCGTGGACACCGGGTTGATGAGCTCATAGGCCAGGCTACCCGTTGCCGCTGCAGCCGCCAGTGCGCCGGCGAGCATCCAAAGGCGGGTCTCCCGTGCCGGCTGCCAACCCGGCCTGATATCGAGGCGACGGGCGAGCCAGGCGGTGGCGTCGGTGACCAGATTGACCGGGCACACATACGCACAATAGGCGCGACCGCCAAGCAGGGCGTAGAAAGCGACAATGATGGCCGCGCCGATCAGGGCGCTGGCCTCCGCGACGTGGCCGGCGAAAAGCGTCTGCAGCAGCACGAAGGGGTCGCTCAAGGGCACGGTGCCGAGCACAAGCGACGAGGAGAGATTGCCCTCGACCACCCAGACGCCCGCCAGCGGTCCGGCCAGGAACAGGCCCAGCACGGAGGCCTGGCTGACGCGGCGCGTTATCAGCCAGCGCGCGCTCATTGGGTTGCCTCCGGCAGGCGGTCCGGCAGATCCGTGATGCCGGGCAAGACCGTCTTCTCTTCCCAGCCGAGGCGATAGTGTTCGCCGCCGCGGCCTTTGGCCAGCGCCACAGGCAGCACGCGAATGGCGGCGTTCTCCAGCACGCAGGCATATTCGCACTTGCCGCAACCCGTGCAGGCGTCGGAATGCACCGTCGGCAGCAGCATGGCGTGCTGGCCCGTGCGCAGATTGGGTTGCGCTTCGAGGGTAATGGCGCTGTCGATCGCGGGGCAGACCCGATAGCAGACCTCGCAGCGCAGGCCGAGGAAGTTTAGGCAGGTCTCCTCGTCGATCAGCACCGCCAGGCCCATGCGGGAATCGTCGATGTCGTCGAGGGC
>CAZKTK010000483.1:0-2671 GCA_964555535.1 uncultured Rhodospirillaceae bacterium | reverse complement strand
CCTATTCGCGCTGCGAGCAGCTCGCCCGCCAGACCCTGATCTATGGCCGCGTCAAGCCCGTGGCGGAGATCGTAGCGGCCGTCGATGCCATCGATGCGGATGCGGTCGCGGCTTGCATGCAGCGGCTGCTCCGCGGTGCCGCGCCGACCCTTGCCTCGCTGGGGCCGGTTGCAGGCCTGCCGGCGCAGGACGCTCTCGCGGCCCGGCTCGCCTGAGCCCGGCTGGCAGGACGCGCGTAACGCGTGATAAGCTTGCCCGCCAGCGCCGAGGAGCATGGGCATGAAAGGCTTGGTCAAGTCGCTGAACCAGTTGATGCGCGGCCGGCAATTGCCGGCGGGGCGGGTCTATCTGCGCGCGCCGGCGCGCTCGGATTGGCGGCGCTGGGCGGCCTTGCGTGAGGAGAGCCGCGCCTTCCTGCAACCGTGGGAGCCGAGCTGGGCGCCCGATACCCTGACCCGCAAGGCCTATTCCCGGCGTCTCAAGGCCTACGCCATGAATGCCCAGAACGATGTGGGCTACGCACTGTTCATGTTTCGCGCCGCCGATGACGTGCTGATCGGCGGCATCTCGCTGAACCATGTGCGCCGCGGCATAAGCCAAACCGCCAGCATCGGCTATTGGATGGGCGAGCGCCACGCCGGCCACGGCTACATGACAGAGGGCGTTGCCGGATTGCTGCCGTTTGCTTTCGATCGTTTGCGCCTGCACCGGCTGTCCGCCGCCTGCCTGCCGCACAACACCGCCAGCCGGCGGGTGCTGGAGAAGGTCGGCTTCAGCGAGGAAGGCTTTGCGCGGCGTTATTTGCGCATTGACGGGGAGTGGCGCGACCATGTGGTCTACGCCATGCTCAGCGGCGATGCCCGGCCCTTGACCGTGGCCGAGACACCGCGGCGGCCGGCACGCCGCTTCAAGGCCGAGGTCAACGAGGCACTGGCGCGCGCGCCCAGCCCCAAGCTCGGCTCGGGCGGTAGCTGACATTCATGCCGGGAGAAGGGCTCGCGAGCCCTCAGGCGTGTCCGGCCTCGCCGGAGAGCAGCGCCAGGTCTATGCCGACTTTCGCCACGGCGCTTTGCCATTTGCTCTCGTGGTCGCGGCCGAAGACGAGGTCGTGGTCGGCGGCCACGTGCAGCCAGCCGTTCTGCTGGATCTCATCATCGAGCTGGCCCGGTGCCCAGCCGGCATAGCCGAGCGCCAACATGGCTCTGCCAGGGCCGCCGCCATGGGCGATCGAGCGCAGCACGTCGATGGTCGAGGTCATGGCGAAATCGTCGGTGACCCGGAGCGTCGCCTCGCTGGTGTAGTCGGGGGTGTGCAGCACGAAGCCGCGCGCCGATTCCACGGGGCCGCCGAAATGCACCTGGATGCGGTCGTCCAGATCCTCGTCCTCGCCGGACAATTGCATCTGTTTCAGCAAGTCGGTGAAAGACAACGCGTCGACGAGCTTGTTGACCACCAGGCCCATTGCCCCGTCGGCGTTGTGGGCGCACAGATAAACGACACTATGCTCAAAGCGGGGATCGCTCATTTGCGGCATAGCGATGAGCAAATGCCCGGGAAGATAGCCGTCCTGGTCGCTCAAGCCTGACAATGCCTCCAGCTTGCCGGCGCGGCCCGCGGGTCGCGCGATTGTGAGCGGTCTTTACCCCGTGTATGCCGCCGTTACTGCGTATAGTCTCTCACACAATGACGTGGGCACGAAAACACTTTTGCGCGGCTCTGCTGCTGGCGGCACTGTTCGACGCAGGGCCGGCGCTTGCCGCCTCCTCGCCATGGGCGAGCAGCGATGTGAGCCAGGTGCGCCTGCTGTCGTCGACCGTGGCGGTGGGCGAGGCGGAGCGGCTGCAGTTCGGCCTGCAGTTCCAGCTCGATCCGGGCTGGAAGATCTATTGGCGCAGCCCTGGCGATTCCGGCTCGCCGCCACGGCTCGACCTGGCGGGATCGGAGAACGTCGCGGAGGCGGTGCTCGCCTGGCCGGCGCCGCAACGCTTCCATGAAGCGGCGGGGCTCGAGACGGTCGGCTATTATGGCGAGGTCGTCCTGCCCTTGACCGTGGTGCCGGACCGTCCGGGCGAGCCGCTGGCGCTTCGGGCACTGGTCGACTACCAGGCCTGCGAAGTCGTCTGCGTGCCGATGACGGCGGAACTGGCGCTCGCCTTGCCCGGCGGGCCGGCCGCACCGTCGCCTTTCGTCCAACTCATCGAGCGCCATGCGGCACGCGTGCCCGGCGCGCCGGCGACTGCGGCGATCGAGATTGCCGAGGCCGGTGTGGCAGGCACGCCGCCGGCACAAAGGCTGGTGGTGGTGGCGCGCTCGCCGGTGCCGTTCGAGGCGCCGGAGCTGTTCGTCGAGGCGTCGAGCCGCTACCGCATGCCGGCGAGTATCGCCAGCCTGTCGGGCGATGGCACCGAGGCGCGCCTTGATGTTGCCGTGGAAGCGCGCGGCGACCGCGACCTGTCGGGCCAGGAGGTCACGGTGACCCTGGTCGACGGCGACCGTGCGGTCACCTTTCCTCTCACCGTGGCTGCGATCACAGCATCCGAAGTAGCAGTGCAAAGCGAGAGCCCACTTGTGGTCATCCTCGGCTTGGCCCTGCTCGGCGGCCTGATCCTCAACCTCATGCCCTGCGTGCTGCCGGTGCTGTCGCTCAAGGTGCTCGGCGCCATCGGCCATG
>CAZKTK010000482.1:0-2675 GCA_964555535.1 uncultured Rhodospirillaceae bacterium | reverse complement strand
CCGCCGCCGTGGGGGCGGGTGATCTCGAAGAGGTGTTTGAGCACGGGCAGCTTGGAGAACAGCGCGTGGCGGCTGGTCGCCACGTGGGCTTCGTCCCAGCGCCAGGCGGCGACGTCAGCGCCGTGGTGTTCGGCGATCCAGTCCAAACCGTCGTCGAGCGCCGCGGCAATCTGCTCGTCGCAGGTCTCCGGCGCGTCCGTCGTGATGTCGTCGCACCAGTCGCGCTCGTCGTCGAGCACGCGCGCCACCGCGAGCGGGCGGCGGCTGTTCAGCGTCGCGAAGTCGTCGCCCAGCTCGTCGGCGAAGAGGCGGGCGACGAGCGCCCGATACCAGGCGTGGAAGATCAGCGGCTCGGGGCGGTCGGGCGCCATGGTGCCGTCCCAGGCGGCGAGGCCGGGGCGGATGGCCTCGCCACGCAGCGACAGGGGTACGGCCAGCAGGCGCGGCAGGAAGTCCTCGGCCATCAGCGAGCGCATGTCGGTCTGCAGGCGGCGGAAGTCGTCCGTCGAGAAGGTCTCGGCCGCGCCCAGCACGTCGGCGATGCGGCGGGCGCGATAGGGCACGGCCCAATCGTGGGTCAAAAAGTGGGGATAGCCGTCGGCGACGATGCGCTGGTTGGCGGTGAACAGCGCACCCGCGGCGGGATCGCGCGCCGAGGGCAGCTCGGCGAAGGGCACCGCGCCGGTCCAGGCCGTGTCGCCGTTGCCCGGCAGCCAGCCGTCTCCTGTGCTGCGGATCGGCACCCTTCCGGCGGCGAGGAAGGCGATGGCGCCCGAGCGGTCGGCCATGACGAAGCTTTGCATGGGGCCGTGGAAGTCCCGCAGTGCGTCGCGCACCTCGTTGACGGAACTGGCGCGGGCCAACGCGAAGCCGGCCTGGATGGTGGGGTCGTCGCCCTCGAGCAGGGTCCAGCGCAGGGCCATGGCCTGGCCGGGCGGGGCGATGGCGGCGTGTTCCGCGCGCACGTCGGAGACGATGGGGCCGTGGGCGGTCTCGCGCACCGTTATCGTTTCGGTTTGGTCGCCATAGGCGATGACTTCCCTGCGCGTGGCGGTGACATCGGCGTCGGTCACCACGAAAAGGTCCTGCACGTCGGTGCCGGTGTTGGTGACGCCCCAGGCGGCGTCGCGGTTGCGCCCGACGACGACCACGGGAATGCCGGGGATGGTGGCGCCGATGACGTCGAGGCCCGGCGCGCTCAGATGGGCGAGATACCAGGTCGTCGGCGCGGTGAGACCCAGATGCGGGTCGTTGGCAAGGATGGGGACGCCGCCTTCCGCACGCTTCCCGGCTACCACCCAGTTGTTGGAGCCGACATCGGCCGGCGGCGGTGCGGGAAGCGCAGCCAGGGTGCGTTCCAGCACGGCGTCGTCGAGGGCGGCGAGCCAGGGTGGCGGTGCCGGGGCGTCGTTGGCCCAGAGCGTCGCCACCTGCTCCGGGGTCAGACGCTTGAGCAGCTTGGCGCGCATCGCCTCCTCCGCCGCGTTGCCGGCGAGCTGCATGGCCATCATCTGGATGGCGATGATGGAGTCGCGCGGCTGCCAGGGCTCGGGTGTGTGGCGGAGCAGCGCGAGCTCTATGGCGATGGGGCCGTCGTGGGTGTCGAGATAGGCGTTGACGCCGGCGGCGTAGGCCGCGAGCAGGTCGCGGGTCTCGGCAGTGATGGCATCGAGATTGCGTTCGGCAACATGGGCCAGGCCGAGGGTGCGGAAATAGCGGTCCGCGGCGAGCGCGCGCTCGCCCAGCATCTCCGCCAGGCGGCCGGCGCCGACGCGCCGCGCCAGCTCCATCTGCCAGAATCGCTCCTGGGCGTGGGCGAAGCCGAGGCCGAAATAGGCGTCTCGCTCGTCGTGTGCGCGGATATGGGCAACACCGTGGGCATCGCGGAATATCGTTATCTCAGCATCCACCCCACCGACGACGCGCTCCCCATCCACCTGCGGCAAGGTGCCGCTCAGCCACCAGTATCCGCCGGCTGCCACACTACCCGTCACCAGCACCAAGGCCAGGAGAATGCGGCGCAGCCAGCGCATGGCTCAGCCGCTGCCGAACTGGGCCAGGATGCGTGCCCGGTCGCCGTCGAGCTCGGGCACGGCGCCGCGGCTGCTGGGGTCGGCGTGCGCCGGCAGCTTGATCGGGTTGCCGGCGATGCGCAGGGGCCCGGCCTTGGGATCGTCGATATCCACCACCATGTTGCGCGCCAGCACCTGGCGGTGGCTCACCGTATGGGCCACCGTGTTGAGCGGCCCGCAGGGCACGCCCGCGGCCTCGAGCTTGCCAAGCCAATGATCCGTGGTGTCGGTGGTCAGCACCGCCTCCAGCTCCGCCTTGAGCGCCTCGACATGCTGCATGCGCAGCGGGTTGGTCGAGAACAGCGGGTTCGACGGCAGACCGTCGAGGCCGAGCGCGCCGCAGAGCCGCTCGAACAGCGCATCGTTGCCCGCTGCCATGATGATGTGCCCGTCGCCCGAGCGATAGCATTCGAAAGGCGCGATGGCGGGATGGCGGGCGCCGCTCGGCCCCGGGGTCTCGCCCGTGGCGAAGTAGCGGGCGATGGCGTTCTCCAGGATCGCCACCTGACAGTCGAGCATGGCGATGTCGATGAACTGGCCGCGGCCGGTGCGCTCGCGCTCGTAGAGCGCCGCGTTGATGCCGATGGCGGTGAACATGCCGGC
>CAZKTK010000481.1:0-2704 GCA_964555535.1 uncultured Rhodospirillaceae bacterium | reverse complement strand
GACGCTCGTCGAGCAGCACCAGGAGGGCCGCGGCCAGGCCGAGCCCGGCGACCAGGCGCAGGCCGTCGGCCGGCGAGAGCAGGAAGAGCGCGCCGACGATGCCGAGCGCGCCGGCCCCCGAGCCCAGCAGATTGACGGCGTAGACTCGGCCCGGGCGCGCGCCGGGCTGCAGGAAGGCGAGCGCGATGTAGCCGGCGCCGAAGAAGAACGGCACCACGAGCACGAGATACATCGCCGGCAGGGCGGCCAGCTGCCACGGGTCCCAGACCACCGCCTTGGCATTGAAGGGGATGGCCTGGGCGGCGAGGAAGGCGAGCGGCGCGCTGAGCGCGAACAGCACCGCTGCGCCGGCGAAGCTCGCCGCGGCATGGCGCCGCAGCCTGTCCTGGGCCAGGGCGAGCATGCTGCCGGCGGCGCCGAAGCCGAGCAGCGCGATGCTGATGGCCATGAAGGCGAAGTGGTGCCACTGCACGATGGCGAAGAGGCGCACCAGCAGCACTTCGTAGGCGAGCACGCCCGCGGAGACGAGTGCGAGCGCCAGATTGGCGATCATTCGCGGGCGCGCGTGAGCGGCACGAAGCGCACGGCGAGCAGCTGGCGGGTGGTGACGGCGCCGTCCGTATCCTTCTCGACCAGGGTCAGATATTGCGGCCCGTAGACGTCGCCGACCGGGATTACCATGCGCCCGCCCGGCTTGAGTTGCTGCACCAGCGGCGGCGGCACGTGGCCCGCGGCGGCAGTGACGGTGATGCCGTCGAAGGGCCCGCACTCCGGCCAGCCGAAATAGCCGTCGCCGATGCGCGTGCGCACATTGTCGTAGCCGAGCGACGCGAGCCGCGCCGCTGCCGTTTCGCCGAGCGGCGCGATGATTTCCAGGGTGCAGACTTCCGTTACCAGCGGCGAAAGCACCGCCGCCTGATAGCCCGAGCCGGTGCCGATCTCGAGCACCGTCGCCTCAGGCCCCACGCCGAGCAGCTCGGTCATCAGGGCGACGATGAAGGGCTGCGAGATGGTCTGGCCATGACCGATGGGAAGCGGTGTATCGGCATAGGCCTCCCGTTGGTAGGCCTCGGGCACGAAGCGGTGCCGCGGCACGGTGTTCATCACGGCCAGCACCGCAGGCGAAATCAGCTCGGCGGACGGCGCAAGAGAGTCCGCATGGCGCTCGATAATGCGCACCATCAACGCCCGCGCTTCGGCCCAGCCATCGTCCGCAATGGCAGGCACGGTCCACAGGGCGCCAAGACAGAGCAGTGTTATAAGCGGTCGCTGTCTCATGGCGATTCCCTGGCTTGAGACCTGATGTTACGCTTGCTCTCCCATCGCGTCACGGCTGTGATTCCCATAACCTCGGTTAAGGTGGTGAGCACAGGCTCGCGGCATTCTCAGGGGTAGCATGGCAGAGGGCAGAACGGCACTGGTAACGGGGGCGGCGCGGGGCATCGGCCGCGCCATCGCGACACGGTTGGTGCAGCGTGGCGACCGCGTCGCGCTTATGGACCTCGCCCCGGACGTTGCCGCGACCGCCAACGCAATCGGCGCGGCCGTCGCCGTGCAAGCCGATGTCAGCGATGCCGACGCGGTGGCGGAAGCGGTTCGCAAGATCGGTGACGTCGAGATTTTGGTCAACAATGCCGGGCTGGTGAAGAACATCGCGCCGGTCGGCAGGATGACCAGCGAGGCCTGGGAGACCGAGCTTGCGGTCAATCTCGGCGGGCCGTTCAACCTCATCCGCGCGGTCATCGGGCCCATGGTCGAGGCGGGCTGGGGGCGCATCGTCAACATATCGTCGGTGGCGGCGCGCGGCGGCCTGCATTACCAGGCGGGCTACGGCGCGTCGAAGGCCGGGCTACTGAGCCTCACGCACACGGTGACTTTGGAATATGCCCGCCATGGCATCACCTGCAATGCGGTGCTGCCGGGCGTCATTGAGACCGAGAACGTCAAGGCCATGCCGAGCGCGATCCGGGACTCGGTCATCGCCAGCGCGCCCGCGCGGCGGTTGGGCAAGGTCGAGGAGGTGGCGCATCTCGTCGCCTTCCTGGCTTCGGACGAGGCGGGCTACATCAGCGGCGCGGAGATCGACATTGACGGCGGCACGCGGCTTTCCGCCATCACGCTCGGCAGCCGCAGCGAGCTGAAAGAGCGCGCCGAGGCGCTTGCCAGGGCGCTGCAGGAGGACGAGCCATGAGTGAGCAAACCAGCTATTCCGGCATTCCCCTCGAGCCGTTCTACGCGCCGGACGCTGAGGCCGAGGCGCCCGGCGCCTATCCCTATACCCGCGGCAAGCGGCTGCCGCGACCGGGTCAGTCGTGGATCCTGCGCGAGCTGTCGGGCGAGGGCACGGCCGAGCGCTCCAACGCCCAGTTCAAGTCGCTCATCGCCAAGGGCCAGCAGGGCCTCGACGTGATCGGCGACTCGCCCACCATGGCCATGCTCGATCCCGACCATCCCCACGCCGTGCACGCGGTCGGCACGCAAGGCGTCTCGCTCTGTTGCCGCGACGACTACGAGACGCTCTACCGCGACCTGCCGCTGGACGAACTGAGCTTTTCCCAGTCGCTGCCGTCCGTGGCGGCGATCGCCGGGCTCTATCTCGTCGCCACGGCGCGGGGCGTGCCGGCGGAACGCTTGCGCGGCTCGGCCATTCAGGTGGCGCTGTACGAGGACGATTGCTGCTATTCGCGCCACCTGCCGCTGCCCT
>CAZKTK010000480.1:0-2717 GCA_964555535.1 uncultured Rhodospirillaceae bacterium | reverse complement strand
TCTGGCCGCCGGCCTTGGCAAAGGCCACTAACACAAGAGACCGCAAAAACCGCATCCGCGACAGCTCTGCCATGCTATGCAACGGCCGGGGCATGAAAGGCGAGGCGAAGATGAGCGAGCAGGAGACGTGGTGGCGCGAGCGCGACGAGGGTTTGGGCGTTGCCCACTAGTATCTTCAGGCATGGCGCTGATGACCCTTCCCCACTCCGATCTCTTTCCACTTTGTATCGCTTTGAAAGCGATCTCTATCCCACCAATGCTACGCTGCAAGATGGGAGCTCGCAATGTGGACAGCTATATTCCGCCGGCGAAGGATCGCAGCAGGGACGGTGATTTCTCACCATCGCCCGCACGGATCAACCAAGCCTAAACGATACTCATGGACGCCTATGGGAAATAGTCGAGATTATCGGCATTGAGAATGCGCAGAGACAGCAAGCTTGAATGACCACAATTGGCTATCAACGCCATAGCAAACCTCTTGTGGATTGTGCCCGAAGTTCCCCCGCAAGCCGGCCTTCGGCGTCGGGCAATGCTATCCGTGTGGTGGGCGGGATGACTTTTCGTGCCGGCACGGTCTTGGGCCATGCCCTGTGACCAGCCGCCTCGATGGCCCGCAAACAAAGGCTCATTGCGTATTCGCCGTCTCAGCCGCCGTTCCCGTGCAGGAAATCGAGCGCCAGGTTGGTCAGGGTGCGCACGCCGAGCTTGAGGTGGGCCTCGTCGATGACGAAGCGGGGCGAGTGGTTGGGGGCGGCGTCTTGCGGTGCGACATTGGGCAGGCGGGCGCCCATGAAGACGAACATGCCGGGTATCTGCTGCTGGTAGAAGGAGAAGTCCTCGTAGCCCATCACCGCAGGCGTCCGTCGCACTTTCGCGGTGCCGGCGACGCGCTCCAGCGTCGGCACCATGGCCCGCACCAGCGTGGGCTCGTTATAGGCCACGGGCACGCCGTAGCCCCAGGAGACTTCCGCCGTCGCACCCGCGCTCTCGGCAATGGACTCGGCGGTGCGCACGATGCGCTCGCGGATGTCGGCGCGCACCTCGGGCTTGTGGGTGCGCACGGTGCCGACCAGCTCGACCCGGTCGGGGATGATGTTGTGGCGCACGCCGCCGTGGATGCTGCCGATGGAGATGACGGCGGTCTCGCGGGTGTCGATCTGGCGCGAGTGGATGGTCTGCAACCCCATAATGATCTGCGAGGCGACGACGATGGGGTCGATGCCGCGATGGGGCGCCGCGCCGTGGGTCTGGCTGCCGATGACCGAGATCTTGAGCACGTCGGCGCTGGCCATCATCGGCCCTTCGGCGAAGAACAGCACGCCGGGATCGCGGGCACTGATATGCATGCCGAAGATGGCGTCCGGCCGCGGGCCGTCGAGGGCGCCTTCGGCGACCATCAGCGAGGCGCCGCCTGCTTCGCCCTCGGGCGGGCCTTCCTCGGCCGGCTGGAAGACGAAGGTGACCGTGCCCGGAAGGCTCTCGCGCATGCCGGCCAGGACCTCCGCCGCGCCCATCAGCATGGCCACGTGGGTATCGTGGCCGCAGGCGTGCATGACGCCCACTTCCTGGCCATTGTACGTGGTGCGCACGGTTGAGGCGAAATCGAGCCCGGTCTCTTCTGTCACGGGCAGGGCGTCCATGTCCGCACGCAAGGCCACAACCGGGCCGGGGAGCCCGCCCTTGAGGACGCCGACGACACCGGTGTGGGCGATGTCCGTTCGCACCTCGTCGAGGCCGAGCGCGCGCAGATGCTCGGCCACCAGGGCGGCGGTGCGGAACTCGCGATTGCCCAGCTCCGGGTTTGCGTGAATATCCCGCCGCCAGGCGATGATCTCGGGCTCGATGGCCGCGGCCGCCGTATCGACATCGGCCCAGCGCGCCGGCTCGGCGCAGGCGGGCGTGGCAAGCAAAATGGCGATAAGGCAGATCAGTCCGCGCATTCGGAAACCCTTTCGGTTAATGTATTGCGTTGTGTTACACTGTGTTACAGATTCAGCGGAGAAACACGTGAAGTATGTGATGGTGCCATGAAAACGCAAACGCTCAATCTTCGGGTCAGCGAAGATATGAAGGCAGGGCTCGACAAGGTTGCCGAAGCCGTGGACAGGCCGCGGTCCTGGGTCATGACACAGGCGATCGAAGAGTACCTGGCGGTCCAGTTGTGGCAGATCAAGGAAATAGAAGCGGGTCTGTGCGAAGCCGACGCCGGAGATTTCGCCTCCGACGCAGAAGTAGAAGCGATGTTCGCGGAAATCTGCGGTGAAGACTAAGTGGCTGCGTGCTGCAACGGCGAACCTACGAGCAGCGACCGCCTATATCGCGAGAGATAATCCTGCCGCCGCAAGGCGAATGGGCGCCCGGGTCCGGGAGTCGGTCGCTGGACTGGAGACACATCCCAATATGGGGAGACCAGGCCGTGTGCCGGGAACGCGAGAGCTCGTGGTTCCGGGCACGCCGTTCGTCGTGCCATATCGGATACGGGGGGATGTCATCGAACTCCTTCGCGTGCTGCACGCGACCCAAAGATGGCCGGAGCGCTGAACGGGACAAGGGCGCTGGACGCTCATCCGCTGCGGTGCCATATTCTCCCTCGTCGCAGGGCTTTCAGGAAGGTGCGCCGCCAATGAGCGCGAGCTTTGGAACCAGGCTTTTCACGCGTCTGCACGGCGAACAGGTCGGCAAGGACGCGGCCGGCAATGTCTATTACCGCGAGC
>CAZKTK010000479.1:0-2717 GCA_964555535.1 uncultured Rhodospirillaceae bacterium | reverse complement strand
TACGGTCGCCGTTGCGGAAATTCTCCCGCGGCAGGGATTCGTCGCGGCGCATGATTGCTTCGGCCCGACCGAGCTCGATGATCACATTGCCGTATTCGACGCGCTTCACCACGCCGTTCACGATCTCGCCGATACGGCCCTTGTATTCCTCGAACTGACGCTCGCGCTCGGCGTCCCGCACCCGTTGCACGATGACCTGTTTCGCGGCCTGTGCCGCAACACGCCCCAGATCGATCGGCGGCAAGGGCTCGATGAGAAACTCGCCAAGGGCGAGCTCGGGCTCGTACTGCTGCGCTTCCGCCAACAGCATCTGCGTCGCGTCGTCCTCTATCTCCTCGACCACCTCGCGCCGGCGGGCCAGACGAATTTCGCCGCTGCGCCGATCGATCTCGGCGGCAATGTCCAGCTCCTGGCCATATTTGCGCCGGGCTGCGGTCTGGATCGCCTGCTCCATCGCCTCGATGACGATTTCGCGATCAATGGACTTGTCGCGCGCGACCGCATCGGCCACATGCAGCAGCTCCGGTCGGGTCAGGCTTGGTATCGCTTCGCTCGCCATGATGTCCTATTCGTCCGTCGTCCTTGCACCGCTCAGACTCGCCTTTACCAGCTCGTCCGTGAGCACCAGCTTGGCATCGCGTATCGCCGCAAATGGCACGCTCGCCTCGCTGCCATCGCGCAACAGTACGCGCACCACACCATCCTCCAGTCCCAGCAACCGCCCGCGGAACCGCCGCCGCCCATCGATCGGCGTCGCGGTCTCCAGCTTGGCCTCGAAGCCGCTGAACCGCTCATAATCCTTCGGCCGCACCAGCGGCCTGTCGATCCCCGGCGAGCTGATCTCAAGATCGTAGGACCCGCCTATGGGATCCTCGACGTCCAGAACCGCAGACAGGGCCCGGCTCAGGGCCGCGCAATCGTCGACGGTCATCGTCCCGTCGGCCTCGCGTTCGGCCATAACCTGCAGGCGCGGCTCGCCGCCTTCGTAGAGGCGAACCCGCACCAGACTATACCCCATCGCGACCACGGTTGGCGCGATCAACTTCTCGAGGGCTTCTTGCGTGGCTCGGGCCAAATCGCAAACCCAGAAACAAAAAAGTGGGCACTTGGCCCACGGTTCCGAAACAGCCTTTCAGACCCGGCTTCTTTCTCTTATGGCTCCTATATAACGAAAAGCCCCTGCACTTCAAGGTCGCCGCGAGCGCGCGCGGCGGCGAAAACGCAAATAAACGCAGCGCGACCCCGCCGTGATCGCTTTCGCCTCATAGCGCGTGGGCGGCCAGTCTTCGCATCGACCGCGCCATTCCTCGTTGCCCTCGTTGCACCAGGCAAAGGCCGGATGGCCCAGCAAATGCGCCATGATCCAACGGCAATAGCCGGTGTGATCGGTGGCCACACGGAACTCGCCGCCGTCCACCATGGCCCGCGCCAGATGGTCGAGAAACGCCGTTTGCACGATACGTCGTTTGTGATGGCGCTGTTTCGGCCACGGATCGGGAAAAAGCAGGAAAACCCGCTCCAGCGAGGCTTCCGGCAAAGCGGCCACGAGATCCGCCGCATGATCGGTGAAAAGGCGGATGTTTCCCAGGCTCTGGGCCTCGATATCGCCAAGAAGACGGGCTATGCCGTTGCGATAGGGCTCGCAGCCGATGATGCCCACATCCCGGTGGGCGGCAGCCTGGGCTGCGAGATGCTCGCCGGCGCCGAAGCCGATCTCGAGCCACAAGGCGCGCCGGGCGTTATCGGGAAATAGGGTCAGGGGCGCGTCCAACTCGCCATGGTCGGGCAAAGTGAGCGCAAGGCGCGGCAAAAGCTCATCGAGCAGACGCCGGCGGCCGGCACGCAGCCGGGTGCCGCCGCGCCGGCCATGAACGATTCGACGCCTTTGAGCTGCCGTCTCGCCGTCTCCGGTCAAGCCAATGCGGACGCCAGGGAATCGGCCAAATCCGTGCGCTCCCAGGAGAAGCCGCCATCCGTCTCGGGCGCCCGGCCGAAATGGCCGTATGCGGCCGTGCGGGCGTAGATCGGACGGATGAGCTGCAGATGATCGCGAATGCCCCGCGGCGACAGGTCCATTTGGTCCTGCAAGGCGGCGCCGAGACGTGCCTCGTCGACCTTGCCGGTGCCGTGGGTATCGACATACACCGACAAGGGCTTGGAGACGCCGATGGCATAGGCCAGCTGGATGGTGCACTTATCGGCAAGCTCCGCCGCCACCACGTTCTTGGCCAGGTAGCGCGCCGCATAGGCCGCCGAGCGGTCGACCTTGCTGGGATCCTTTCCGGAGAAGGCGCCGCCGCCATGAGGCGCTGCGCCGCCATAGGTATCGACAATGATCTTGCGCCCGGTGACGCCCGTATCGCCGTCGGGGCCGCCGATCACGAAGCGCCCGGTCGGATTGACGTAGAACGACTCTTCGGGGCACATCCAGCCTTCGGGCAGGACATCCACGACATGGGGGCGGACGATCTCGCGCACCGCCGCCTGGTCGAGCTCTTCGGCATGCTGGGTCGAGACCACAACAGAGGTTGCGCCGACCGGCTCGCCATTGACATAACGCAAGGTCACCTGGCTCTTCGAATCCGGCAGCAGGCCGGGCTCAGCACCAGAGTGACGCACACCCGCGAGCGAGCGCAGGATCTCGTGGCTGTAGAACAGCGGCGCCGGCATCAGAACGTCGGTCTCGCGGCAGGCATAGCCGAACATGATGCCCTGGT
>CAZKTK010000478.1:0-2720 GCA_964555535.1 uncultured Rhodospirillaceae bacterium | reverse complement strand
GAGAAGATCCGGATCGTCCTGGCTGGCCTGCGCGGGGAGAGCTCGATCGCCGAGCACGGAAGCGGCGCGGCGGCGATCGCGCGCAGCCTCGCTCATGCCCTCGCCATAGACCATCGGCGTGTAGACCGGTCCCGGCGCGACGCAGTTTGCGCGAATTCCATCGGGGCCGTGATCCACCGCCATGGCCCGGGTCAGCGCAATGACCGCGCCCTTGGAGGTGAAATAGCTGGTCAACCCTCTCGGGCGCAACGCCGCGATGGAGGCGACATTGACGATGGCGCCGCCGCCCGACTCGCGCATGGCCGGAATCGCTGCCTTGGCACTGAGGAACATGCTCTCCACATTGACCTGCATCACCCGGCGCCAGTCTTCCGGATCCTCGTCCACGACACTGCCGCTGCTGCCGATGCCGACATTGTTGTCGAGATAATCGAGCCGGCCCCAAAGCGAAACAGCCTTGTCCACCATCGCCCGGCATTGCTCGGGGTCGGTCACGTCCGCCGCAAAGGCCGCGCCCGTGCCGCCGGCATCCGCAATCATCTCGGCCGTGCGTTCGGCCAGGGCCAGGTCCCGGTCGACCGCCAGCACCCGTGCCCCGGCGCGGCCCAGCAGCACCGCCGCCGCACGCCCATTGCCGATACCGTCCCCCGCCGCCCCGGCCCCGGTGACGATCGCCACCTCGCCGGCAAAGCCCATGTCCTCCTTGGGTATGGTGGTCATGGCAGCCCCGCACCCGGCACATCGACGCGCAGGGTTTCGATGCGGCCGTCGGTCTTGGCGGCGATGTCGGGGCCGCTGCCGGAATTGGTGCAGACATAGAGGGTGCGGCGGTCTTCGCCGCCGAGCATGCAAGCGTATGCACCACGGGGGCCAAGATCCTCGCAGTGCGTCACCTCCCCGCCGTCGAGAACCCGCAGGATGCGCTTGCCCCAAGGGTCGGCCACCCAGATCGCGCCCTCTTCGTCGAGGCAGATGCCATCCGGATAAGCATCGTCGAACTGGGCGAAGACACGGCGGTCGGCGAGGCCGCCATCGTCTGTCATGCGGAAGGCGGTGAGCCGGTGGGCGAAGGTCTCGGCGACAATCAAGGTGCCGCCGGGGGTGATGACGGTGCCGTTGGGAAACATCAGATCCTCGGCAACGGCGTGGGCGCTGCCGTCGCCATCGACGCGCACCAGACAGGTGGTGCGCTGCGCTTGGCCCTGGTGGCGGTCGAAGCCGAAATTGCCAACCCAGGCGCGGCCTTCGCCGTCCACGACCATGTCGTTGCAGGGCCCGGTCGCGAAGGATGACAGGTCGGCGACCCGGCTGAGTGCGCCACCCGCAAAGCGCATCAGGCTTTGCTCGAGCATGGAGACCACGAGCAGGCTGCCATCGGGCGCCCAGCCGAGTCCCGAAGGCCGGCCCGGCACCTGCACGATGGTCTCGACCGCGCCATCGTCTGCCAGCGCCAGAACGCGCTCGGAATAGAAATCGGAGAACCACAGCCGGCCGTCATGCCAGCGCGGGCCTTCGGGAAAGGTGAGGCCATCGAGAACCGTTGTCAGGCTCATGCCTCGTCCTCCGGGCGGGCGCGGAAGTGGGTGGCGCTGAAGCCGCCATCGACGACAAGCGTGTGCCCGGTGATGAAGGCCGCGTCGTCGGAGCAGAGAAAGGCGATGGCGGCGGCGATCTCCTCGGCCTTGCCCGTGCGCCCGAGCGGCGTGCTGCCGACCAGGGCATCGACGAACCAGGCGTTGCCGGCAAGGCGATCCGCGACCAGCGGCGTCTCGATGACACCCGGCGCGATGGCGTTGACGCGAATCCCGGCCGGGCCGTAATCGGCCGCCATGTTGTGGGTCAGGCCGATCACCGCCGCCTTTGTCGCCGAATAGGGCGCGCTGCCGCGAAAGCCCGTGATGCCGAAGATCGAGGCGATATTGACGATGCAGCCGCCCGCCGCCATGGCGCCGACGGCCTGGCGCGAGAAACGGAAGAGCGAGCGCAGATTGGTGTCGAGATAGCGGTCGAGATCGTCGTCGCCGGTCAGATGCGCGGCGCGGGCGTCGCCGATGCCGGCATTGTTGACCAGGATATCGGCGGACGGGCAGCGCGCGAAGGCGGCCGCGGGCGCATCGTCGTCGTTGACGTCCGCCACCAGCGTCTCGATGCCGCCTGGGCCATTGCCGAGCCGTGCCGTCTCCGCCAGCCCCTCGCCATCGCGGTCGATGGCCAGCACACCGGCCCCCTCGCCCGCCAGCCGGTGGGTCGTCGCGCGGCCAATGCCGGAACCCGCTCCGGTAACGATCGCCGCCTTGTCCGCCAATCGCATCTTGTTCTCCCCCTCGCCTGTCGCGCAGTATACGCCATCGATGACAGGAGGGATGGATGCAATTCGGCTATTTCGGCCTGATGGGCTACCGCGACAAAGGCACACCGCCGCAGCGGGTCTTCGAGGAACATGTGGAACAGGTGCGCCACGCCGACCAGCTCGGCTTCGAGATCGCCTGGTTCGCCGAGCACCACTTTTCCAATTACTGCATCTGCCCCTCGCCGCTGCTGATGGCCGCGCACTGCGCCGGCGTCACCGAGTCGATCAAGCTCGGGCCCGCCGTCGTCGTGGTGCCGCTCTACGATCCGGCGCGGCTGCTGGCCGAGATCGGCATGGTCGATTGCTTGAGCCGTGGGCGCCTGGTGCTCGGCGTCGGCAGCGGCTACCAGCCCTACGAGTTCGACCGCTT
>CAZKTK010000477.1:0-2722 GCA_964555535.1 uncultured Rhodospirillaceae bacterium | reverse complement strand
CGTTCACCTTCCAGGGCATGTTCCTCTCAAAGGAAGACGCGGCCGTGCCCGCCG
Organism: uncultured Rhodospirillaceae bacterium; assembly: GCA_964555535.1. Taxonomy (GTDB): domain Bacteria; phylum Pseudomonadota; class Alphaproteobacteria; order UBA7887; family UBA7887; genus UBA7887. The sequence continues at coordinate 2,668 of CAZKTK010000477.1, read as the reverse complement.
CGGCCTATGACGCGACCCGGCCGCCGGCATTCAAGGGCGGTGCCATGCTGGTCGATCGCAAGGCCGCCGCCCTGGAGAACCTGAGCCTCGACGTGGGCAATGAACAGACCTTCCCTGATAACCCGAACGCGGCGGAAGGTTTCGACCCTTCGATTATCACCCGGCGCAACGTCACCGGGTCCATCAACCCGCTCGAGACCCTGATCACCACCCGGGACATCATGGCCGATTTCCGTGCCGGCACGCAGCGTATCGTACATGCCCGGTACGGCGGTATTGCCGGTAACCGCGTCGGGGTCACGGTGCCCGCGGCACTCTACACCGGGCAAACGCCAGGCGATCGCAGCGGGCTCGCCACTATCGAGGTTCCGTTTTCCGCCGTCGGTAGGGATGCCGGCGCCTTTCTCTGCTTCTATTGATCGAGGTCGCGATGACACTGCCAACTTCAAACAAGGAACACACCCGGTTCACGCCTTCCGACCATACCAGCGAGGTGCGTGAAGCGGAGGAATCTGCCGCAAACAAGCTGCGCGGCAAGAAGCGCGAGCAGAAGCTCGCCGAGATCGCGGCACGGTTCGAGAGCCCACCCATCTATCTCCTGGCGATGCCAACCATCCTCGAGCGGGCCAAATGGCGCCGCGCGGTTCTCGCCACCGGTGCCAGATGGCACGACGATGATGCCATGGTCGCCTGCCTCAAGCGCGGTATCGCCGAGGCGCTGGCGCCGGCCCAGGAGGTTGAACTCCTGGATATCGTCGATCGCTTCGCCGGTTTCGACGAAGGCCAGGTGCCCGAGGACCTTGCCATGGACTTCGAGGAAATCGAACGCACGGTGCAGGGCGCCTATCCGGCCTACGCCGGGTTCGCCGCCGACCGAGCCTACTGGCTCTCGGTGGCGCCCATCCTTGCCGCCCAACAGTTTCTATGGGGCTGGGAGAACATCGATGCGCCGTTCGAGCAGCGCGCCGGACTTCTCACGGAAGATTGCCTCGCGATGGTCCCCGAGGCCCATGTGATGGAGATCGGTCTCAAGGTGATCGAGCTCATGAGCCCAACGGGGGATCTGGCAAAAAACTGAGGCTCGCGGTGGCGGTCTGCGTCCGCCCCCGCGATTTCGAGTTCGGCATCGAATATACACCCGAAGCGCCCGCGGCCCAAGACGTCTGGGAATTGTTCGGCGAGGGCTATCGCGTGAACCCATGTCATCTCGTCACCGATGACGCCCTGGAGATGATTTCCCTGTGGCGGCTGTTCCAGCAGGCCCACCTGCCGGATGACGGCGGCGTCATGGATCAAGCAGCGGCGATGATCGACGCCTTCGGGATCATGACAAGCGCTGAGGACCAACTCGCCAAGGACCTGAAAGAGGCCCGGCGTGGCAAGGAGAAGGCAAAACCATGAGGCTCGAAGCGGCAATCCAAGGTAATCTGGAACGGCATATGAAGGTCGAAGTTAAGGCCGCGGGAAGCGCCGTTGTCGCCGGAACCCGCAGGGCCGCCGATGGCCTCAAGCAAGAGATGCGGACCCAGGTCGCGAGCGCCGGTCTCGGGCGCCGTCTGGCCAACTCCTGGCGCGGCAAGATCTATGAGAACAAGAAACTCAACGCCGCCGGAAGAGTCTGGACCAAGGCGCCCACGATCATGCGTGCCTTCGACGAAGGTGTGACCATCAAGAGTAAAAAAGGCCTCTGGCTGGCGATCCCGACCCCGTCAGCGCCACGACGCGGCGTTGGCGGCAAGCGTATCAGTCCTTCCACCTTCCCGGAGCACCGGTTTGGGCGGCTCCGGTTCGTCTATCGTGGCTCGGGCAAGCCATCGCTGCTGGTCGTAGACGGCCTGCGGGCCAGAGAAGGCAAACGAGGCGGCTTTGCCAGAGCCGGCAAGCGCGCTCAAGCCACCGGCCGGGGCCTAACTACGGTGGTGATGTTCATCATGGTGCCCCAGGTGCGCCTGCATAAACGCCTCGATTTCACCAGCGCGGGCCGGCGTTGGCAACAGCGGTTGCCACGACTCATCGCCAATGCCTGGCAAGACACTTCGAATTGATAGTTCATGACTAGCAAAACCCTTTTCATCGACCTGCGCACCAGAGGCGGCCAGCGAACCAAGACCGAACTGGTAGGCGTTGGGCAGAGCGGACAGCGGGCGCTGCAGCGGATTGCCGGCGCTGCGCAGCCGGCCTCGGCCGGACTGCTGGCGGTCAGCCGGGCCAGTGCGGCAACAAGGGGCGCCATGCGCTCCCTGTCCGGCCAGGTCGGCGGCCTGATCGCCGCCTACGCGGGTCTAAGTGGGCTGCGCCGCTCCGTACAGCTATTTGCTGACTTCGACGAGGGTCTGATCGCCGTGGCCAAGACCACTGACCTCTCCCAGGACGAGGTCCGCAAATTTGGCCGTTCCATCACGGATCTGTCCAAGCGGATTCCGGTCGCGGCCAAGGAACTGCTCGATATCGGCTCCACTGCCGGCCAGCTCGGGGTCTCGGGCAGCCAGAATTTACTGCGGTTTACCGATACGGTAGCCAAGCTGGGACGTGCCTCCAATCTGGCCGGCGAGGAAGCAGCCACGTCGCTGGCCCGCATGCTCAATGTAACAGGCGAGAATATCGGCGAGGTGGGCCGTCTGGCCTCGGTGATCGTCCGCCTGGGCAACAACATGGCAGTGACCGAGCG
>CAZKTK010000476.1:0-2722 GCA_964555535.1 uncultured Rhodospirillaceae bacterium | reverse complement strand
TATCTGCTGCTCTACATCTCGCTGATCGTCTTCTTCGCCTTTTTCTACACCGCGGTGGTCTTCAATCCGGCCGATACGGCGGAGAACCTGCGCAAGAACGGCGGCTTTCTGCTGGGTATCCGGCCGGGTGCCAATACGGCGGAATATATCGACTATGTGCTGACGCGCCTGACCACGGTCGGTGCCCTCTACCTGTCGGCGGTCTGTATCCTGCCGGAGATCCTCATCTCGCAATATGCGGTGCCGTTCTACTTCGGCGGCACCAGCCTGCTGATCGTGGTCAACGTGACCATGGATTTCGTGGCCCAGGTGCAGTCCCATCTGCTGGCGCACCAGTATGAGGGCCTGCTCAAGAAGAGCCGGCTGCGGGGACGCAGGCGATGAACCTGATTTTGTTCGGACCGCCCGGTTGCGGCAAGGGCACCCAGGCCGAGCGCCTGCGCGATGGCCAAGGTCTCGTGCATCTGTCGACCGGTGACATGCTGCGTGCCGCTGTTGCGGCCGAGACCGAGGTCGGCAAGCGGGCGAAAGCGATCATGGAGGCTGGCGAGCTGGTGCCCGACGAGGTCGTTATCGGCATCATCGCCGACCGCCTGGGCGAGCCCGACGTGGCCGCAGGCTTCATTCTCGACGGTTTTCCGCGCACCATCCCCCAGGCCGAGGCGCTCGATGCGCTACTCAAGGAGCGCGGCATCGCCATGGACCGGGTGATAGCCTTCGGTGTGGACGACGAAGCGCTGGTCGCGCGCATCACCGGGCGCTTTTCCTGCGCCGATTGCGGCGCCGGCTACAACGATACCGCCAAGCCCACCAAAGTGGCGGGCGTGTGCGATTCCTGCGGCGGCAGCAACTTCAAGCGCCGCAAGGACGACAACGAGCAAACCGTGCGCGAACGGCTCGAAGCCTATCACGCACAGACGGCACCGCTTCTGCCCTACTACGACAAGCAGGGGCTGTTGGCGACGGTAGACGGTATGGCCGCGATCGACGCGGTTACGGGAGAGATCGAGCAACTGCTCTCCAGGCATTGACTTGACGCTGCCCGCTCATATAATCCGCGGTTCTCAAGAGTGCGCCGTGGTTTCAGCAGCGGCGTGTTTTTTTTAGGGAGATCGTTTCGTGGCGCGCATCGCCGGTATCAACATCCCGACTAACAAGCGGGTCCAAATCGCCTTGACGTACATCTTCGGCATCGGCCGGACTAAGGCGGTGAAAATTTGCGAAAAGGCCGGCCTGCCGGACGATCGCCGCGTCAGTGACATGACCGAGGACGAGCTGGCGCGTGTGCGCGAGATCATCGACACCGAGTATCGGGTCGAGGGCGATCTCAGGCGCGCGACGGCAATGGACATCAAGCGGCTGATGGACCTCGGCTGCTATCGCGGCATCAGGCATCGGCGCGGCTTGCCGGTGCGTGGCCAGCGCACCCACACCAATGCGCGCACCCGCAAGGGCCGCGCCCGCCCGGTCACGGGCAAGAAAAAGGCTTAACGGGACCCAATCCCTGCAAGCGAAGCTGAAAGCTTAAAGTATGGCGAGAGAGACCGGCGGGCGCGTCAAGCGCCGCGAACGCAAGAACATCATCTCTGGCGTGGCGCATGTCAGCGCGACGTTCAACAACACGCTGATCACCATCACCGACGTGCAGGGCAACACCATTGCCTGGTCGTCGGCGGGATCGCAGGGTTTCAAGGGATCGCGCAAGTCGACGCCTTATGCGGCGCAGATGGCCGCGGAAGAGGCGGGCCGCAAGGCCGCGGAACACGGCATGAAGACCCTCGAGGTTGAAGTGCGTGGGCCGGGCTCGGGCCGCGAGTCGGCGCTGCGCGCGTTGCAGACGGTGGGTTTCACCATCACCGCCATCCGTGACGTGACGCCGATCCCCCATAACGGTTGCCGGCCGCCCAAGCGCCGGCGTGTCTAGGGCCTTCTGAGAGACGGAAGGCTCGCGGCAGGCAAGCGCCGCCGCGAACGAAGCGAACGCCGCCGCAAGGGCCGGGAAATCGGCCTTGTCGCGGCGTGACTCGATTGACCTGATCATCATGAAACGCGGCTACCGCGTGAGGATTACGGTGTGATTCAAAAGAACTGGGAAGAACTCATCAAGCCGTCCAAGCTCGAGGTTGTGCCGGCCAGCACCCGTGGCCATCAGGCGACGATCGTTGCCGAGCCCCTGGAGCGCGGCTTCGGACTGACACTCGGCAACGCGCTCCGGCGCGTCTTGCTGTCGAACCTGCGCGGTTCGGCCATCACCACCCTGCGTATCGACAACGTGCTGCACGAATTCTCGTCGATCACGGGCGTGCAGGAGGATGTCACCGACATCGTCCTCAACGTCAAGACCGTGGCTCTGCAGATGCATGGCGACGGACCGAAGCGCATTACGCTCGAGGCGACGGGGCCGAAGCAGGTCACCGCGGCGGATATCGAGACCGGCCACGACATCGAGATACTTTCGCCTGACGTGGTCATCTGCACTTTGGACAAGGGTGCCAGCATCCACTTCGAGATGACGGTGGAGAGCGGCAAGGGCTATGTGCCGGCGAGCCAGAACCGCCCGGCCGACGCGCCCATCGGCTTGATCCCGGTGGATGCGCTGTACAGCCCGGTGCGCAAGGCCTCGTACAAGGTCGAGAACACCCGCGTCGGTCAGGTCACGGACTATGACAAGCTGTCCATGCAGGTCGAGACCGACGGCACGGTGACGCCCGAGGACGCGGTG
>CAZKTK010000475.1:0-2724 GCA_964555535.1 uncultured Rhodospirillaceae bacterium | reverse complement strand
ACCCGCGTCTCGCCCTCGGGCAACAGGCGCTGCAGGTAATCGGGCCTGGCGTGGAAATAGACCAGGGTGATCTCGCCGCTGTCGTCGCCGCAGAGCACGCGGTAGGGCTGGCGCCGGTTGTGGGGCGCGCGGTGTTCGAGCACACGCACGGTCAGCGTCGCCACCACGCCATCGGGCGCGTCGGCCACGCGCGGCGAATAGCGCCGGTCGACCAGTCCGCTCGGCAGGTGCCACAACAAATCAACCACCTTGGGCCCGGCCAGGCGCTCGATGGGCGTCGCCAGGCGCGGGCCGATGCCGCTCAACGCGGTCACCGGCGCAAACAAGGGATTGAGAATTTCCGGCCGCATCGCATCGCCCTGGGATCGGAAGCTTCGGTATTGTATACGCTGCCTCCATGGCGGACAGGAACGACATGGAAATTCGCCGGAAGCGCTTGCGCTTTCGTTGCTGGCACAGGGGCTCGCGCGAGTCGGACCTGCTGCTCGGGCGGTTTGCCGATCGCTATCTGGACGAACTCGATTCGCTGGCACTGGTGCAGTTGGAGGCATTGTTGGCCGAGGAAGACCCCGATATCTGGGACTGGGCGCTGGGCCGGAAACCCGTTCCCGCCGACCACGATACGCCGGTGATGGCATTGCTGCGGCGGGGTACCGGCGCTGATGCATAATCTCGCCGACCTGCTCGCCAAGCCGGGCCGTGTGGTGCTCTCGGGCGCGCCGGAGGGGCGCGACGCCTTGGCGATTGCCGACCTGCGTGCCGATACGGATCTGGATGTCCTCTATATCGCGCGCGATGACAGCCATCTCGCGGCGATGGCAGAGGCGTTGCGCGTCTTTGCGCCTGCGGAAGCGCCGCTGATCTTTCCGGCCTGGGATTGCCTGCCCTACGACCGGGTATCGCCACGCCCTGACATATGCGCCGAGCGGTTGCATTGCCTGAGCGGCCTGACCCGCGATGAGACGCGTGGGCGCCTGCTGCTGACCACGGTCAATGCTGTCAGCCAGAAGGTGCCGCCGCAGGCCTTGCTGGCGCGCTCGCATTTCGAGACCGCCGTTGGCGAGGCCCTCGACCCGGCGCGGCTGATCGGCTTTCTCGAAAATAACGGCTACCGCCGCGTCGGCACGGTCATGGAGCCCGGTGAGTATGCGGTGCGTGGCGGCATCATCGATCTCTTCGCGCCGGGCGGGACCGAGCCCATCCGCCTCGATCTGTTCGGCGATACCGTGGACAGCATCCGCAGCTTCGACCCCTTGAGCCAACGCACGAATACCGCGCATGAGAATCTGGCCTTGGTACCGGTGTCGGAAGTGTTTCTCGGCGAGGCGGAGATTGCGCGGTTTCGGACCGGCTATCGCGATCTGTTCGGTGCGGTAACCGGCGGCGATCCGCTCTATGAGGCCGTCTCCGCCGGCCGACGCCACCCCGGCATGGAGCATTGGCTGCCGCTGTTCCACGGGGGCATGGAAACCCTCTTCGATTACATGCCCAATGCGGCGATATTCCTCGAGCACCTGGCGGAGGAAGCGCTGGCCCAGCGCACCGAGCAGATCGCGGACTATTTCGAGGCCCGTCTGACCGCGGGCGAAGGTGCCTCGGCCCTGGCGGGCGAACGCTACAACCCGGTGCCGCCGGAACGGCTGTACCTGGCTCCCGATGCCTGGGAGCAAAGCCTTGCCGGCCGCGCGGTGGTGGCCTTTTCCCCCTTCGTCAGTCCGGCAGGCGAGAACGAGGGCGGTATCGATTTCGGCGCCCGCCGCGCCCGCGACTTCGCGCCGGAGCGCCGCAGGGAAGATACCGAGCTGTTCGATGCAGTGCGCGACCATGTCGCGGGCGCGTTGTCGGGTGGTCGCCGGGTGGTCCTCGCCTGCTCCAGCCCCGGTTCGCGCGACCGTCTCGGCCATCTGCTGGCGGAGCACGGTGTCGAGACGACGACGTCGGTCGATGTTTGGCAGGACATCGAAACATTGCCTTCGGATACCGTCGCCTTATTGGTGCTCAGTCTCGAGCACGGATTCGTAACGCCGACACTGGAGGTGCTGGCCGAGCCGGACATTCTCGGCGACCGCCTCGGGCGGCCCCGCCGCCGGCGCCGGGCAGCGAACTTCCTCTCGGAAGCGAGCGGCCTCGATGTCGGTGATCTGGTGGTGCACATCGACCATGGCATAGGCCGCTTCACCGGGCTTGAAACCATCACCGCGGCCGGTGCGCCCCATGACTGCCTGCTCTTGGTCTATGCCGGCGACGACAAGCTGTATCTGCCGGTCGAGAATATCGAGATGCTGTCGCGCCATGGCTCTGGCGGCAGCGACGACGGCGTGGTGCTCGACAAGCTCGGCGGCGCCAGCTGGCAAGGGCGCAAGGCAAGGCTGAAGCAGCGCCTGCGCGACATGGCGGAAGCGCTGATCCGCGTTGCCGCCGAGCGCATCACGAATGCCGCGCCGCGGCTTGAGGTGGCGCAAGGCCTGACCGAGGAATTTGCTGCCCGCTTCCCCTATACCGAAACCGACGACCAGAGCCGGGCCATCGACGAAAGCCTGGCCGGGCTGGCAGAGGACAAGCCGAGCGACCGGCTGGTCTGCGGCGATGTCGGTTTCGGCAAGACCGAGGTCGCCTTGCGTGCCGCCTTCGCTGCCGCCATGTCGGGCAAGCAGGTCGCGGTGGTGGTGCCGACGACGCTGCTCTGCCGCCAGCATTTCCACACGTTCAGCGAACGCTTCGCGG
>CAZKTK010000474.1:0-2732 GCA_964555535.1 uncultured Rhodospirillaceae bacterium | reverse complement strand
GGGCGTGCCGATCCTGCGCGACGGCCGTGTGGTCGGCGTCCTGGTGGTGCAGAACCGGACCCAACGCGCCTATGACGACGAGGAGTTGGAAGCGCTTGAGGTCGTTGCCATGGTTCTGGCCGAGCTCGTCGCCGGCGGCGAGCTTGTCGACCCTGCCGAGCTGGTGGCGACGGAAGAACTGGTTAGCGGCCCGACCACCGTCGATGGCCTGGGTCTGGTTGCCGGTGTCGCCATGGGGACTGTCGTCGTGCGCCGAGCCCACCCGGCGGTGACGGTCCTCGTGGCCGACGATGTGGAGCAGGAGCAAGCGCGCCTTGCCGCGGCGGTAGCGGAATTGCAGCGTGGGGTGGATCGCCTGATCGATGCCCCGGATATCGCCGCGAGCGGAGAATCGCGGGACGTGCTCGAGACCTACCGCATGTTCGCGCGCGACAGCGGCTGGCTGCGGCGCATCGGCGAAGCGGTCAATTCCGGGCTGACGGCGGAAGCCGCCGTGGTGCGCGTGCAGGAAGACACGCGCGTGCGCATGAGCCATGTGGCGGATGCCTATTTGCGCGAACGCATGCTCGATCTCGATGACCTCGGCAATCGTCTGCTGCGTCATCTGACGGGTGATTTCGAAGCTCTGCCGAGCGATCCCATGCCCGAGCGCATCGTGCTGGTGGCCCGCGACCTGGGGCCGGCAGAGCTGCTCGAATACGACCGCGAGCGCATGGCCGCCGTGATCCTCGAGGAAGGCTCGCCGACCATGCACCTAGCGGTGGTCGCCCGTGCCTTCGATATTCCCGTGATCGGCCAGGTCAAGGGCGCGTTGAGCCACCTCGGCGAGGGAGAATTGGCCATTGTCGACGGTGGCGAGGGCCGGGTTACGGTGCGTCCGGCCGAGGAACACCGCCAGCAGCTCCGCGAGCAGGAGAGCCAGCGAGCGGAGCGCGAGGCGCTTTTCGCGTCGATCAGGGATCTGCCGGCGGAGACGCGCGACGGCCTGGCAGTGTCCCTCAACATCAATGTCGGGCTCGCGGTGGATGCGGAACAGCTGGAAAGGGTGGGGGCTGAGGGCATCGGGCTGTGTCGTACCGAGGTGCCATTTATGGTCGCGGCGCGCTACCCGGACGTGGACGCCCAAACCAAGCTCTATGCTTCTCTGATCGAACAGGCAGGCGGGCGGCCGGTGGTATTTCGCACCCTCGACGTGGGCGGCGACAAGCGTCTTCCCTATCTCGAATCGACACACGAGGAAAATCCGGCCCTGGGATGGCGTGCTCTTCGAATCGGCCTCGATCAGCCGGCGATTCTGCGCCAGCAATTGCGCGCGCTGCTGCGCGCGTCCGCGGACGGCGATCTGCGGGTGATGTTTCCCATGGTCGCGACGGTGGACGAGTTTCGCCGCGCGCGCGATATGCTGGAGCATGAGCGGGACGCCGCTCTGGCCGCCGCCGAGACTCTGCCCCGGAATGTTCATGTCGGCGCCATGCTGGAGGTGCCGGCTCTGCTCTGGCAGCTCCCGGAATTGCTCGCACAGGTAGATTTTCTGTCTGTTGGGACAAATGATTTGGTGCAGTTTCTCTTTGCCAGCGACCGAGGAAATGCAAAAATTTCAAAGCGTTACGGGATTTTGACGCCGGCTGTGATCACGCTCATGCGAAATTTGGTCCAGGCCTGCGAGGATGCCGGCGTGCCACTAGCCGTTTGCGGCGAGGCAGCCGGACAGCCGCTAGAAGCCATGGCGCTGATCGGGCTCGGCGTGCGCAATCTGTCGATGGCGCCTAGGCGCCTTGGGCCGGTGAAGCTGATGTGCCGCAGCCTTGCCGCGGCGCCACTCGGCGGGTATCTCGATACGCTGTGCGACACTGCCAAGGCGAGCTTGCGTGACGACCTGCTGGCCTTCGCCAAAGACCATGGTGTCGAGATCGTCTGATTACTTAGTGATGGCGAGAGTGCTGCACTATCGTTTTACCGACCTATGCGGCGCAAAAAATTTGTATGATTTGGCACTTGCCTAATTGACGGCAGGGGAGAAAATTTGTTTTAAAGAGAAGTGATGCGGGGAGCTAGGCTTGTCGGTTTGCGGCAAGAATGTGGTGTGGCTGCAAGTGCAGCGTTCGAAAGGGCGAGCCGTTGACGCAAAGTGAACCGATCGAACTGGCACGGTATCGCGACCCGGACGGGGGCGCGTATACAGGTATTGGGGCGGAGCTGCGCGACGCGCGCTTGCACCGTGGCGTTGAGCTGGCCGATGTGGCGACCGCGCTGCGGATTCGCCGGCCCCATCTTGAAGTGATTGAGGCCGGCGCGTTCGACCAATTGCCGGGTCGTGTCTACGCTGTCGGCTTTTTGCGCGCTTACAGCGAGTATTTGGGACTTGATCCTGAACTTGTGGTTGATCGTTTTCGCGACGAGACCACGGATATCAGCCCAGGCCCGGAACTGAACTTTCCCGAGGCGCCGCCGCAAAGCTGGCGACCACAGCTCGGTCTGTTCGGCGTGGCGCTGCTGCTCGCAGTCATTGTCTATGGCGGATACTACTACTGGCAGTCCTTGGGCGATTTACCGCTAGATGTTGTGCCCGAGGTCCCGGATGAATTTGCCACCATCGAGGGCGTGGCTGAGCCCGAGACCATAGATCCGAATGCCGCGCTGCCAGGCGATTCGACGGCCGAGGAGCAGGTTGCGACAGCCGCGGCAATCGCCGATCTTGCGTCCGCCCCGGCCGAGGAAGTGGTTCCGGCGGC
>CAZKTK010000473.1:0-2733 GCA_964555535.1 uncultured Rhodospirillaceae bacterium | reverse complement strand
CCCAGGCATATATGCCGCTGTCGTGCAAGTCGTCGAAACGCAGGCGCACCGCGTAATTGCCGACCGGCTCGACGGCCATGATGGCCACGTGGCGGCGCCCCGCGACGAGGGTCTTCTGTCCCGGGCCATGGCCCTGGATCTCGGCCGAAGGACTTTCCACGCGCAATAGCTCGGCGGTAAGCGAGAAGGCCGCACCATCGTCGAAACGCACATCCAGGCGCCGTCCGGAGTCGGCCAGGCGAATCTCCTCCGGCCAGGGCGCGGCCTCGCTCACCCTTCTCCCTCGTCGAGCCGGCGAGCCTCATCGACAAGCAGGATGGGAATGCCATCGCGCACGGGATAGGCCAGTCCTGCCTGCTCGCTCACAAGCTCCTGGCGCTCCCGGTCGTAAACGAGCGGCCCGTGACTGAGCGGGCAGATCAGAATCTCAAGCAGCTTGGGGTCCACTGCCGGCCCCCGTTCGTCACGCGCCTCGGCCATGTGCCGTCTCCCTGTCAGTTGACCTTGTCACTCGCGTCGCCGCCGTCGAGCGCCGCCATGGCGAGCAGCGATATCATCAATTCCGCCCGATCCGCCAGCCGCGGCGCCTCGAGCAGGGCCTGTTTCTCACCGGGCGTGAAGGGGCAGGCCATGGCCAGCGAGGTGACGAGCTGGTCGCTCGAGGCCTTTTCGATCGCCTGCCAGTCGACCTCGATGTCGTGCGCCGAAAAATACGCCTTCAAGGGCGGCAGCAGGCGCTCGCGCGGCACCAACGCCGGGTCGGGCATGCGCAAATCATCGGCATGGGCCGACCAGTCCGGGCGAACCCTGCGATAGCCATCGACCAGATCCAGTTCCTCGCCCACTGCGAAACGGCAGAGCCCGGTGAGGGTTATCAAAAAGCGATTGTCCTCGGTCTCGGCAAAGCTGGTGATGCGCCCTGCACAGCCCACTTCGTAGAGCGGCGGGTTTTCGCTGGCGTCTGCCGGATCGGCCGGTTGGATCATGCCGATCAGCCGCTCGGCCCCGAGCGCATCATGGGTCATCGCGAGATAGCGGGGCTCGAAGATATTGAGCGGCAGGCGCCCGTGCGGCAAGAGCAGCACGCCCGGCAGGGGAAATACCGCCAGGATGTCCGGCAGTTCGGCAATGGAGGCAGGGCGCACAGCCGCCCGCCACTTACGAGAAGAGGATCGACGACAGCCGGCGACGACTGTCGACGGTCAAGGGATCGGTCTGGCCGAAAGCGTCGAAATACTTGACCAGCTGCTTGCGCGCGGCCTCGTCATTCCAGGCACGGTCGCGGCGCACGATCTCCAGCAGGGCATCCACCGCGCCTTCGCGATCGCCGGCCGCGAACAGCGCAGCCGCCAGGTCGAAACGCGCCTGGTGGTCGTTCTCATTGGCCGCAACCTTGGCCCGCAGGGCGTCTGTCTCAGCGTCATCGACGGCATCCGTGCTTTGCTCGGCAAGCTCGATCGCGGCGCGGGCGCCCTCGACCTCGGATGAACGCGCAAGCTCGGGCTCAAGGCCATCGAGGACCTCGCGCGCCGCCGCCGCGTCACCGCTCGCCAACAGGGCACGCGCGAGGCCAGCCGCAGCCTTGGGATTGCCGCTCTCGGCCGCCAATACCTGGGAATAGAGATTGCCGGCTCCCGCGGCATCGCCTGCCGCCAGCATTTGATCGGCCTGCTCCAGGGCCAGATCGACCTGCGAGGGCCCGCTGTCGCCGGCAAGGCGCTGGATGAACGTCTTGACCTGGCTCGGCGGCACGGCACCGACGAAACCGTCTACCGGCTGGCCGTTGCTGAAGGCGAGCACGGTCGGCAGCGACTGCACCCGCAGCTGCTGGGCCAATTGCTGGTTCTGATCCACATCGATCTTGACCAGCTTGACGGCGCCGCCCGCGGCGTTTACCGCCTTTTCCAGCGCTGGACCCAAGGTCTTGCAGGGCTCGCACCAGTCGGCCCAGAAATCGACGATCACCGGCACCTCTTTCGAGGCCTCGATGACATCGGCGGCAAACCCGGCGGTATCCGAATCCTTGATCACGTCGGCCGGAGCCTCGTTGCCGCCAATCATCATTTCCATGCTGCGTTCCCCTTAGCCTAATCCAGCTCCGTTATATACGTCTCGTGCCCCGTGGCCGCAATGAAGGCCCGCAGATCATTGCTGGCGATGGTCGTGGTCGCCGTGTTCGCAAGCGGGTGATAATTGAGCTGCGCGTTGTCGAGCATGGCCTTGTCGAGCACGACGCTGACACGACACTCCGCATCATTGATCAGCGCGAAGGGCGTCACCGAGCCCGGTTCGACACCAAGCACCTCGCGCAACAGATCCGGCTTGCCGAAGGAAAAGCGCGGCGACCCGAGCCTTTTCGACAAGGCCTTGAGATCGACCGTGCGCGCTTCGTCCGCCACCACAAGCCAAAGCCCACCCTTCTTGTCCTTCAAGAACAACGACTTGCAGTGCCCACCGGCGATTTCGCCACGGAGCGCCTGAGCCTCCTCGACGGTGAACACCGGCGCATGCTCGACGGTCGCCGTGGCAATGCCAAGCTCGTCCAGTCGCGCGAAAAGCCGCGCCCGATCCTCACTCATCCGTCAACCCGCCCCCTCATGCAACAGCACACTTGCATCCGCCGAACCATCCCCTATTATCGCGCTCCCGCCGGGACCCGCCAAGGGCACCCCGGAACCTGGAGTGCGGGCGTAGCTCAGGGGTAGAGCACAACCTTGCCAAGGTTGGGGTCGT
>CAZKTK010000472.1:0-2736 GCA_964555535.1 uncultured Rhodospirillaceae bacterium | reverse complement strand
TATCGCTGGCGCAAGCGGTATGGCGGCATGGGGACGGATCAGCTGCGAGAGCTGACCTGACCGCGTCGGGCCGCGAGTTACTCGCCATAGCGCGCCGGCATGGTCGGGCTCTTCCAGCCGCCGGCGGACTTGACCTGCGCGGAAAACTAGCCGCTTAGGGCACCAGCGTGTTTCAGGCCACGAAATGGCGCTCGTTGGACCCCCAGTGGACCCCCAAGAGAAATCCAGCGCCATTTAGCGCCGGGGATTTTCACATAACTTATTGATTTTACTTGGTGAGCCCGCTCGGAATCGAACCGAGGACAACCTGATTAAAAGGCCCCGTGTCGCTGGTGAAATAGCCGATCAGGTTCTGCGAGAACCCCTCGGCCTCCATCACGGCATACATCTGCGCCTCGATCTCGAGCACCTGCGGCATCTTGCCGGTGATGATCTGATAGGTGCGTTTTTCGTAAAGCGGCATGGTGGTGAAGTCCTTTAGTTGGTTGATTCCGCAAACAGATATCCAGGCCTGTTCGCCGAGTGCTTCAAGCTTCCATCTTGGCTGCGATCAGAGGATGGCGGGATATCCTTCACGCGTCCAGATCCAACACCATCAACACCAGGTCGAGGCTGCGCCCATGCTTGCGGCCGACACCCTGCAGGCGTCCCTGCTCATGGAAACCCAGTTTGCGGTGTAAGCCGAGAGTCGCGGTTTGGTCCGCACTCACGCCGCCGACCATGCGGCGCAGGCCGGCAGCCTTGGCGCGCGCGATAAGTTCCGCCATCAAGGCACTGGCAAGCCCCTGCCCCCGCGCTCCGCCCGCAATATAGACCGAGTGCTCCACGGTATCGCGATACCCCTCGCCGGCCCGGAACGGCCCATAGCTGGCATAGCCGGCGACAACGCCATCGGCCTCGGCGACGAGCACCGGCAATCCCGCGGCACGGCGCCCGTCGAGCCAGGCCGCCAAGTCCTCGGGCGTCTTCGCCGCCTCTGTCCATGTCGCCGTACCGGAGCGGATCTCATGATTGAGTATCCCCCCGATCGCCGGCAGATCTTCAGGCTTTGCGTCGCGCAGCGTCATGAAGAAATTATAACAGGCTGTGGTGACTACGCGGCGCCAGCCATTGAAACCTACCGCCATGTGGCAGAAAGTGGCCAGCCATGGCGAGTTATCACGATCCTCGGGAGAATATTCGAGCCTTCATCGTCATGCTCGTCATCATCGTCGGCGTTCTTGTCTGGGGAGACGATGTGGGCCGGGTGTTCTTCGGCATGCCGTGACAGTGAGATGATGTCAGTCGCCCGTTTAACGCCGGTCAACGATCATCTTGCCAATCCCGCGAGCCGTGAACGATTCTGAGAATCGTAATGGCACCATGGCCTTGAGGCTCGTCATCAATGGCGTAGGCGATAACGTAAGGCGTTTTCAGAACAAGCTTTTCGTATGTGCCGGCAATCCGCCCGGCCCGGCCGATGGGCATTTCGGACAGCAACTGAACGGCGGCAAGCAGCCTGTCCGCCAATACCTGAGCCGCGAGCTTGTCATGCTGCGCAATGTAACTCACCGCACCGCGATACTCTTCAAGCGCGCGGGCCGACCAGACGACCGTGCGCACCTATTCGGCCGCCTCGGACTTGGCCTCCTCGATAGCGGCAGCGATAACGGCCATGGCGTCCTCATGGGGCACCACGCGCCCGGCCTTCATGTCCTCGAGCCCTTCCTGGATGCCCTCGACGATCGCCAGCTCGCGCTCGACATAGGCCGTGATCGCCTCACCCGCAAGAAACGACTTGCTGCGCCGGGTAGCCGCCGCGAGCTTGTCGAGGCGGGCCTTGGTGGCCTTGTCGAGGCGGACAGAAACGACGGTGCTGTCGGACATCGAGGCAAACTCCGGGTTAGGGCTTTGTATACAGTCTACCACAAAGCCTTATTCGGTGTCTGTGTCGTCCTCGTCCTCGTCCGCGTCCAGAACCGACTCGTCCAGCCGGCTCACTGACACGACGCGCTCACCCTCGGCGGTCTTGAAGAGCGTCACGCCCTGGGTGTTGCGGCCGGCTATGCGGATGTCGCCGACCGGGCAGCGGATGAGCTGACCGCCGTCCGTGACCAGCAGGATCTGGTCGTCGTCGCCGACCGGGAAGGACGCCACGACCTCGCCGTTGCGGTCGGACGTCTCGATATTGATGATGCCCTGCCCGCCGCGCCTGGCGATGCGGTACTCGTAGGCCGAGCTGCGCTTGCCGTAGCCGTTCTCGGTCACGGTCAAAATGAACTGTTCGCCGGCGGCAAGCGCGTCATAGGCATCATCGGGCGGTGGTGCGTCGTCGTCGCCACGCCGGATCGCCATGGCATGACGCAGATAGGCGTCGCGGAACGCCGTGCTGTCGGCCTCGGCGTGGTCGAGGATCGACATGGAGATGACGCGATCGTCGTCTTTCAGGCGGATGCCGCGCACGCCGGTGGAACTTCGACTGGCAAAAACGCGCACATCGGTGACGGGGAAGCGGATGCATTTGCCGCTCGCTGCCGCCAGCAGCACGTCGTCGTCCTCGCCGCAGGGCTGCACGCCGATGAGTTCGCCCTTGTCCTCCAGCTTCATGGCGATCTTGCCGTTCGCCATGATGTTGGTGAAGTCGGACAGCGCATTGCGCCGCACGGTACCCTGCGAGGTGGCGAACATCACATGGAGATCGCCCCAGCTCTCCTCGTCCTCGGGCAGCGGCATCATGGTGGCGACGGTCTCGCCTTC
>CAZKTK010000471.1:0-2750 GCA_964555535.1 uncultured Rhodospirillaceae bacterium | reverse complement strand
CGGTGGAATACATGGTCAACGGCCATTGCGCCGATGCCCTGGTCTGCATCTCCAACTGCGACAAGATCACGCCGGGCATGCTGATGGCGGCGCTGCGCCTCAACATCCCCACGGTGTTCGTCTCCGGCGGGCCGATGGAGGCGGGCAAGATGTCCGACGGCACGGTCATCGATCTCGTGGACACGCTCGTCGCCTCCAACAATCCGGACCTCACGGATGAGGAGAAGATGGACTACGAGCGCGCCGGCTGCCCCACCTGCGGCAGCTGCGCCGGCATGTTCACCGCCAATTCCATGAACTGCCTGACCGAGGCGCTCGGCCTGGCGCTGCCCGGCAACGGCACCCTGGTGGCGACCCATGCCCGGCGCAAGCAGCTCTTCCTCGATGCCGCGACCACCGTGGTCGATCTGCTCAAGCGCTACTACGAGGATGGCGACGAGTCGGTACTGCCGCGCAACATCGCCAACAAGACGGCCTTCGAGAACGCCATGACCATGGACATCGCCATGGGCGGCTCGACCAACACGGTGCTGCATCTGCTCGGCGCCGCCTTCGAGGGCGAGGTCGACTTCACCATGGCCGACATCGACCGCCTGTCGCGCCAGGTACCCAATCTCTGCAAGGTCTCGCCGAGCGTACAGCAGTATCACGTGGAAGACGTGCACCGCGCCGGCGGCGTGGTCGGCATTCTCGGCGAGCTCGACCGCGGCGGCCTGATCGACACCAGCGTCTCGAACGTCATGGGCAAGAGCCTCGGCGAGACGCTCGAAAGCCACGACGTGCGCCGCAACCAGGGCAACGGGGTGACCGAGTTCTACCGCTCCGCCCCCGGCCGCCAGCATTCCATCGAGGCCTTCGGCCAGGACAGCTACTACGACACCCTGGATACGGACCGCGCCGGCGGCTGCATCCGCGATATCCCGAACGCCTACAGCGCCGACGGCGGCCTCGCCGTGCTGTTCGGCAATCTCGCCGAGGACGGCTGCATCGTGAAGACCGCGGGCGTCGACGCAAGCATCCTCACGTTCAGCGGCCCCGCTGTGGTTTTCGAAAGCCAGGACGCGGCGGCGGCCGGCATTCTCGGCGGCGACGTCAAGGCGGGCGACGTGGTGGTGATCCGCTACGAAGGCCCGCGCGGCGGCCCCGGCATGCAGGAAATGCTGATGCCCACCAGCATGCTCAAGGCGGTCGGCCTCGGCGCCAAATGCGCACTGATCACCGACGGGCGCTTCTCCGGCGCGACCTCGGGCCTGTCCATCGGCCACATGTCGCCGGAAGCCGCCGAGGGCGGCGCCATCGGGCTGGTCGAGGCCGGCGACACCATCACCCTCGACATTCCCAATCGCGTCATCCGCCTCGATGTCGATGACGACACCCTCGCCGCACGGCGTGCCGCCATGGATGCAAGGAGCGACGGCTGGCAGCCGAAGCGCGACCGCAAGGTCTCGCGCGCCCTGCGGGCCTATGCGGCGCTGGCCCGCAGTGCCGCCTTCGGCGCGGTGCGCGATCCCTCGGTTCTCGACAGGTAGGTTCCCATGGCTCGTATGCTCATCACCGGCGGCAGCGGTTTCGTCGGTGCCCATGTCGTTCGTCGCATGGTCGCGGACGGCCACGAGGTCACGGTCTTCGCGCCGGGTCCGGAGCCCTGTCTGACCGAGGCCGATCTCGCCGACATCATGCTGATCGAGGGCAGCGTCGAGGACTCGGAAGCGCTGACCTCGACGCTTGCCATCACGCGGCCCGAAGTGGTCATCGGCCTCGCCGCTTTCGGCGGCGCGGGCAACGGCCTGCTCGCCGCCGCCCGCGAGGACGAGCCCGGCGCCCTCGGCGTCAATGTCGGCGGTTTTCGCAATCTTCTTGCCGCCTGCGAAGCGCGCGCCGTGCCGCGCATCCTCTGGGCCAGCACGCTTGTGGTCTATGGCGACCCCAGCCACTACGGCAGCGGCACGGTGGATGAAGAGGCGCCTCGCCTGCCGGAGACCTTCTACGGCCTGACCAAGGTGATGGCCGAGGATCTCGCGCTGTTCTATCGCAACGTCAAGGGCCTGCCCCTTACCGGCTTGCGCCTGCCGGTGATCTTCGGTTCAGGCCTCTGGTATCGCGGCGCGGCGACACAGCTCGTCAATCTCTTCCAGGCGGCCGCGGACGGTGGCAGCGCCGAGCTCGAGGTTTCCACCAAGCCGCTCGACCTCATGTATGTGAAAGACGTCGCCGAGGCCTTCTCCCGCGTGGTGCGCCACGAAGGCCCCCTTGACGCCATCTACAATTTGCAGGCTTATGCGCCGTCGTTGCACGAGATCGTCGCGGTGCTGAAAAGCCTGTCGCCCAATCTCGAGGTCGCGACGACCGATATCGAACCCGCCCTCGCCTATCCCCTCGTCAATGCCCACAAGCTCGCCGAGCATGTGGGCTTCACCGCCACCTACACCCTTGAAGCCGCCTGTGCCGACACCATCTCCGATCTTCGAAATGCTACGTAACATTGCAATCATCGCCCATGTCGATCATGGCAAGACAACCCTGGTGGACGCGCTTCTGCGCGAGTCCGGCGCCGTGCGCGCGAACCAGCAGATGGCCGAGCGCGCCATGGACTCCTTCGATCTGGAGCGTGAGCGCGGCATCACCATCCTTTCCAAATGCACCTCGGTGACCTGGGGCGACACCCGCGTCAACATCGTCGACACTCCCGGCCATGCGGATTTCGGCGGCGAGGTCGAGCGCATCCTCTCCATGGTCGACGGCGTGCTGGT
>CAZKTK010000470.1:0-2758 GCA_964555535.1 uncultured Rhodospirillaceae bacterium | reverse complement strand
AACAATCGGTGGCATGACTGCCGCAACGAATGCGGCAACTCGCCCCAAGTCGTCTTCCATCAGGCCGCTATTCGAAAATGCTGGCCCGGTTCGAACTGACCTTGACCTGAAACTCTCCTGTCTCTGTATTCAGCCACGAGATGGCCATGTACATGGTTGTGGTTTCGCCTTCCATCTCCATGGTAAATGTACATCGATTGACGGAGTCGTCGCTTGCCTCAGTAATGGATTTGAATCCTGAAAGCTTCGGCCCATCCGCTGCTGTACTATTTCCAAGCAAGTCGTCCACTATCACTTCCTCTGCAATCCGTTTTACCTGCCGGTCTCCACAGGAAGGTAGTCCAGCAATGGTGGGATCGATGAATGCGAGAGTGAAAAGGGCGAGAATGATGATGGTGCCGAAAACCGCTCCTGCGATCGATGTTCCGCCGGCCTCCTGAATTCGCTCGTCGCGCTCCTTGGGCGGCAAGTTGAGCGCTTTCACTTTCTCGATGCGGCGAAGGGCAATTGCCACGTATAGCCAATTCGCCGCGAGTGCCAATCCGACGGCAACTCCCGTCATGCTCGCGCCGGCGAGGCTTGGAAAGATGGTGACCAAGATGATCGGGAACAGGAGGGTGCAGACGCCGATGAGATAGAGCTTGCGGTAGAAGAACCAGGGCAGCGCGAAGAGAAACACGACCCAATTGATGGAGTTTTGGTACTTCCCAGCGGTTTGGGCCCGATAGATCTTCAGGAACTTGCTGGCGTTGGGCCCGACAAACAGCTCGAAGAGTTCCTCATCGGAGGAGTCCTGCCCGGCGGCATCCGAAGAGCGCGGCCCGTCGACGCTTTTCGGCACGCCGAACATTTGTCCTCGATTGGCGCGCCGGGGTCTGCCCGCGGAAACGTGCTCCGGACCGGATTGCCCTGTCGGTTTATCGACCATCTTTTCCCTCCCCCCGTCGTGGAGACCATGTTCCTAAGGTAGAATATATATCGGAATATTCGTGCAACCAAGGCCCCGCGGATTCCCCTCCCCTCCACCCGCTTTGCTGCTATACAGACGCCGCCGGTTGAGTGCGGACGAGGGAGAGGAGCATGGCCAAGGCATTTGCCTCCCAGGGCGACCTGGAAGAGAAAACGGCGAGCTTCACGGAGCTGGCTGACGGCGTTTACGCCTATACCACCGAGGGCGACCCGAACACGGGCGTGATCATCGGCGACGATGGCGTGCTGGTGATGGACTCATGCGCCACGCCCGTGGCGGCGCAGGAGCTTATCGCCGAGGTGCGCAAGGTCACCGACAAGCCGTTCAAATATGTTGTCCTCAGCCACTACCACGCGGTGCGTGTGCTGGGGGCGAGCGCCTACAATGCCGAGCAGATCGTCTGCAGCGAGGCCACGCGCGATCTGATCGTCGAGCGTGGCCAGCAAGACTACGATTCCGAATTGCAGCGCTTCCCGCGCCTGTTCAATGCCGTCGAGTCGGTGCCGGGGCTGACCTGGCCGACGCTCACCTTCAAGGACCGCATGACGCTCTATCTGGGCAAGCGCGAAGTGCAGCTCATGCACATCGGCAAGGCCCACACCAAGGGTGACATCATCGCCTGGCTGCCGGAGGAGAAGGTTTGCTTCGCCGGCGACCTGGTGGAATACGGTGCTGCCCCCTATATGGGCGATTCCTACCCCGGCGAATGGCCTCAGACGCTGGACAATCTGGAGGCGCTCGGCGCCCGGAAGATG
This sequence comes from uncultured Rhodospirillaceae bacterium, assembly GCA_964555535.1. Lineage (GTDB taxonomy): Bacteria > Pseudomonadota > Alphaproteobacteria > UBA7887 > UBA7887 > UBA7887. Next base: position 1,033 of record CAZKTK010000470.1, on the reverse strand, counting down.
GTGCCGGGACGCGGCGACGCGCTAACCAGCCCGGAGCAGGTCGCCGAGGCCATCGGCATGACCCGCGACTTCGTCGGCCGCATTGCGGCGAGCACAAAGGACAGTGTCGCCAAGGGCTACGACCTCAAGCAGGCCTTCGAGGCCGCGCACGCGGAGCTGGCCCCGGACTATGGCGACTGGGTGATCTTCGAGCACTGCATGCCGTTCGACGTGAGCCGCGCCTTCGACGAGGCCAAGGGCATCGTCGACCCGCGCATCTGGACCGATCAGCGCGATATCGAGATGTGGCGGTCGCTGCAAGATTAGGCGGAGACGATGAACGCCCACCAATATGTCTACCAGATGCAGCGCCTGGGGAAGGTCTTCGAGGGCGGCCGCACGGTTCTCAAGGACATCTCGCTGAGCTTCCTGCCCGGCGCCAAGATCGGGGTGCTGGGCCTGAATGGTGCCGGAAAGTCGACGCTCTTGCGCATCATGGCGGGCGAGGACAAGGAGTTCGTTGGCGAGGCCTGGCCGGCGGAGGGCCTGCGCGTCGGCTTCCTGCCCCAGGAGCCGGTGCTGGATGCGAGCAAGACGGTGCTGGAAAACGTGCTCGAAGGCGTTGCCGAGACCAAGGCGCTGCTCGATCGCTTCGAGGAGGTGAACGCGGCCTTCGCCGATGTCGGCGAGGACATGGATGCCATGCAGGCGCTGATGGACGAGCAGGCGGCGCTGCAGGAGCAGATCGACGCTGTTGATGCCTGGAACATGGAGCGCGAGATCGAGGTGGCGATGGACGCGCTGCGTTGCCCGCCCGGCGATGCCGAGGTTGCGCCTCTGTCGGGCGGCGAGCGCCGCCGGGTGGCGCTTTGCCGGCTGCTGCTGTCGCAGCCCGACATGCTGCTGCTCGACGAGCCCACCAACCATCTCGATGCCGAGTCCGTTGCCTGGCTGGAGCATTACCTCGACGAATATCCCGGCACCGTCGTGGCGGTTACCCATGACCGCTATTTCCTCGACAACGTGGCGGGCTGGATCCTCGAGCTCGACCGCG
>CAZKTK010000469.1:0-2766 GCA_964555535.1 uncultured Rhodospirillaceae bacterium | reverse complement strand
GCCATGGCGAGCCCGATGCCCGAATTGCCGCCGGTGATCAGCGCCGCCTTGCCGCTGAGGTCGAAACTGCCGCTCATGGGAAACCCCTCATCCGCGAATCGTCACGATCCGCCCAGGTTGTTATGGTAGCGTCTTCGCCAAATCCAACGCCGCCGTCAAGGATGGGCCAAAAAAATGCCCACCGCGCTTTGCGCGGCCCGCGGTCCTTGACGGCGGCGTTGGATTGGGCACCCTGGCCACCATAACAGCCAGGGCGGATTCTGCGCAGCGAGAGACGAGGGAATGAGCGAAAGCAACGACGAAGGCCAGATTCACAGCGTTCGCGACGGCGCGGTGTTCGAGATCGGCATCGACCGGCCGGCCAAGCGCAACGGTTTCACGCCGCACATGATGCGGGCGCTGGCCGAGGCCTATACGGCCTTCGAGAACGACGACGAGGCGCGCGTGGGCCTGCTCTGGGCCGAGGGCGAGCATTTCACCGGCGGTCTGGACCTGCCCAAGATGGCGCCGCTCATGCAGCGCGGCGAGCGCATCGTGCCCGAGGGCCTGGTCGATCCCTTCTGCCTGCGCGAACCGCGCCTGACCAAGCCGATGATCGTCGCGGTGCAGGGCTGGTGCCTGACCCTCGGTATCGAGGTCATGCTGGCGGCCGACATCGTGATTGCGGAAGAGAGCGCGCGCTTCACCCAGCTCGAAGTGCAGCACGGCCTGATGGCATCCGGCGGCGCCACCATCCGCATGGCCGAGCGCGCGGGCTGGGGCAATGCCATGAAGTGGCTGCTGACGGGCGATATCTTCGAGGCCGACGAGGCGCTGCGCCTCGGCTTCGTCCAGGAGCTGGTGCCGACCGGGCAGGCGAAGACCCGCGCCCGCGAGGTGGCCGACCGTATCGCCGCCCAGGCGCCGCTCGCCGTGCGTGCTACCCTGCTCAATGCCCGCATCGCATCGGAGCAGGGACCGGCCGCGGCCATCGCCGAGTTCCACGAGGTGCAGACGCGCCTTGCCGCCAGCGATGATCTGGAAGAAGGTGTGCGCGCTTTCGTCGAGCGCCGGCCGGGAAATTTCACAGGACGGTAGCGTGGCAACGAAATCGATCCTTTCCCTCACCGTGAACGGCATCGCCCGCGAGGACGCGGCGGCGGACAATCTGCTGCTGGTCGACTATCTGCGCGAGGTCGCAGGCCTGACCGGCACCAAGATGGGCTGCGACGGCGGCGAGTGCGGGGCGTGCACGGTGCTGGTGGATGGCAAGCCGCGGCTCTCCTGCATCACGCTGGCGCAGACGTGCGCCGGTGCCGAGGTCGAGACGGTCGAGGGCCTGGCCGAGGGCGGCGCGCTGTCGCCCCTGCAAAGCGCTTTCAACACCGCGCTCGGCGCCCAGTGCGGCTATTGCACCCCTGGCATGATCATGGCCGCTGAAGGGCTGCTGCGCCGCGAGGCCGATCCCGACGACGAGGCCATCCGCCAGGCGCTGGCGGGCAATATCTGCCGTTGCACGGGCTATGTGAAAATTCTTGAAGCCGTGCACCTGGCCGCGGCGGAGCGCAAGCCATGAGCCGCATCGGACGCATCGGCGAACCGCTGCCGCTGGTCGACGGGCCGGAGAAGGTGTCGGGCAAGGCCCTGTTCACCGCCGACATGGCAGGCGCCGGCGCGCTGGTGGGCAAGATCCTGCGCAGCCCCTGGAGCCACGCGCGTATCCTCGGCGTCGATGTGGAGAAGGCGCGTGCCCTGCCCGGCGTTGCCGCGGTGATCACGGGCGAGGCCTGCGATGTGCGCTTCGGCGTCCTGCCCATCGCCGAGACCGAATATCCCATCGCCCGCGATCGCGTGCGCTATCGGGGCGAGCCGCTGGCCGCGGTGGCCGCGGTGGACGAGCAGACGGCACAGGCCGCGCTCGATCTCATCGCGGTGCGCGCCGAGCCCTTGCCTGCCTATCACGACACGGCCGCCGCTCAGGCCGAGGACGCGGTGCAGCTGCACGAAAGGCGCCCCGGCAATGTGGAGCGCGAGGTGACGTTCGAGCTGGGGGACACGGCGGCCGGCTTCGCCGAGGCCGACCTGGTGCGCGAGGAGACCTTCCGCTGTGCCGAGATCAACCACGTGCACATGGAGCCCAATGCCTCGCTGGCGAACTGGGACGAGACCGACGGCCGCCTGACCCTGCACACCTGCACGCAAGTGCCCTACTACGTGCACCGCACGGTGGCCAAATGCCTGGGCCTCGACGAAGCCTGCGTGCGCGTGGTCAAGCCCCATATCGGCGGCGGCTTCGGCGCACGCACGGAGGCGCTCGGCTTCGAGGTCATCGCCTCGCTCTTGGCGCGGGCGGCCGGCGGCACCGTGTCGCTGACGCTCAGCCGGGAAGAGACCTTCCTCTGCCATCGCGGCCGGCCCGAGACCGTGACGCGCCTGAAGATCGGCCTCAAGCGCGACGGCACGATAACGGCGGTGGACTGCGAGACCACCCAGCGCGGCGGCGCCTATAGCGGTTACGGTATAGTCACCATCCTCTATGCGGGTTCGCTGCTCTACGGGCTCTACGAGCTGCCGGCGGTGAAATATCGCGGCCAGCGCGTGCTCACCAACACGCCGCCCTGCGGCGCCATGCGCGGCCACGGCACGGTAAATGTCCGCTTCGCCTTCGAGAACCTGCTGGATGCCATGGCGGGCGAGCTCGGCCTCGACCCCTTCGCCGTGCGCCGTGCCAACACGCTGCGCGAGCTTGGTTTTACAGCGAACGATTTGATGGTCAACAGCTACGGC
>CAZKTK010000468.1:0-2794 GCA_964555535.1 uncultured Rhodospirillaceae bacterium | reverse complement strand
CTAAATAATCGGTGACAGTTACCTATTGCTCATGAGAGTTCTCAAGGCCGCATGGCGAAGCTGGCGCGGCCGGGTTCGCGGAGCGGCGCTACCAGGTTGGCGAACTCGCAGAGCAATGGGCGGGTGTCGCGGGGGTCGATGATCTCCTCCACGCCATAGCGCTCGGCAGTGCGGAAGGGCGAGCGCACGGCTTCCAGCCGTTCGAGGATCTCGGCCTGCATCTTCTCCGGGTCCTCGGCCTCTTCCAGATCCGCCTTCCAGGCCGCCTCAATGCCCCCTTCGACGGGCAGCGAGCCCCAGTCGCCGGAGGGCCAGGCATAGCGGTAATGGAAGCGGCTCTGGTTGGCGTGCCCTGCGCCCGCCACGCCGAAGGCCTTGCGCATGACCACCGAACACCACGGCACGCGTGCCTGGTATATGGCGGCCAGCGCCCGGGTGCCGTGGCGGATGGTCGCGGCCTTCTCGTGCGCCACGCCGATGGCGAAGCCGGGGCAATCCACCAGATGCACCACGGGCAGGTGGAAGGTTTCGGCGAGATCGACGAAGCGGGTCACTTTCATCGCCGCATCCGCGGTCCAGCCGCCGGCGAAGATGTAGGGGTCGCCCGCCAGAAGCGCCACGGGCCAGCCGTCGAGGCGGGCGAGGCCGGTGATCGCCGAGCGGCCGAAACGGGCGCCGATCTCGAGGAAGCTGCCTTCGTCCACCACGGCCTCGATCACTGGGCGCATCTTGTAGATCTTGCGCCGGTCGTGGGGCACCACGTCGATGAGGAAATCCTCGCAACGGTCGACCGGATCGTGGCACTCGCCCCGCGGCGGCACGTCGTAGACCGAGGACGGCAAATAGGAGAGGAAGCGCCGCGTGCGCGCGAAGGCCTCGTCCTCGCTGTCCACCGCGTCGTCCACGGCGCCGTTGGTGGTATGGATGTCGGAGCCGCCGAGCCCTTCCTTGTCGACCTGGGCGCCGAGCCGGTTGACCACCGGCGGGCCGGCCACGAACATCTGCGACTGGCCCTTGACCATCACCGAATAGTGGCTGGCTGCGACCCGTGCGGCGCCGAGACCGGCCACGGGGCCGAGCGCGAGCGCCACCACCGGCACCGTCGCCATGTTCTCCACCACCCATTCCCAGGCGGGGTTGGCAGGCAGATAGGTATAGCCTTCGGTTTCGACCGTGCGCACCGAGCCACCGCCGCCGGTGCCCTCTACCAGGCGCACGATGGGCAGGCGCAGCTCGTTCGCCATCTGCTCGGCGGCGATCTGCTTGGCGCGGATGCCTGCGTCCGCCGCCCCGCCGCGGATGGTAAAGTCGTCGGCCGAGACCACCACGGGGCGGGACTCGATACGCCCGCGGCCCATGACCACGTTCGATGCGCGAAGGTTGGCCAGGCTGCCGTCGTCGTTGTATTCGGCAACGCCGGCGATGGCGCCGATCTCGTGAAAGCTGTCGGCATCCAGCAGCCGGTCGATGCGTTCGCGCACCGTCAGGCGGCCATTGTCGTGCTGGCGCTTGATCTTTTCCGGCCCCCCCATCTCACGAGCCATGGCCTCGCGGCGCTTGAGCTCCTCGATCTCGGGCCGCCAGCCCTCTCCGCTGCGGTCTCGCTGGTCGTCCATGGTCTGTCCCCAACTCTGTCAGAAGGTCCCGATCCAAGCGCAATCGGTGCCACGGGGCAAGGCGCCAGGGCGCATGGCTATTGACCGCACGGCGCAGAGCGTGAAAAACTGTGGAATTCGGCGGGTGGCAAAGGTGCGCCTGCCGCTCTGACAGGGTGAAGGGGGGACACGCCCATGGAAGCCAAGGTCATCTGGCTTTTCGTCTTCGTGCTGCTGTACTGGTCGTACTGCATCTTCTGGGGCATCAAGGGCGCGCTGACGGCGCGCACCGCCAGCGACTATTTCATCGCCGGGCGCGGCATCTCCATCTGGGTTTTCGTGCTGGCGGCGACAGCGACGTCGTTCTCGGGCTGGACCTTCATGGGCCACCCGGGACTGATCTATCGTGACGGCCTGCCATATGCCTATGCCTCCTTCTACGCCATCACCATCCCCTTCACCGGTGTGATGTTCCTCAAACGGCAATGGATGATCGGCAAGCGCTTCGGCTTCGTTACGCCGGGCGAGATGCTGTCCGACTACTTCCGCTCCGACGCCATTCGCATCCTGGTGGTGATCGTGGCGCTTGTCTTCTCGGTGCCTTATCTCGGCGTGCAGCTGCGCGCCTCCGGCTTCCTCTTCAACGTGCTGACCGACGGCATGCTCGGCGTCAATGTGGGCATGTGGCTCTTGTCCGCCGTGGTGATCATCTACGTCGCCTCGGGCGGTTTGCGCGCGGTGGCCTATGTGGACACCATGCAGTGCATCCTGCTGGGCGGCGGCATTATCGCCATCGGCATCATCACGCTCAGCAATGTCGGCGGCATGGGCAACCTGATCAACGGCATCGCCGCATTGTCGCAGATCGATGAGAAGCTGACGCCTGCGGGCTACAGTCACTACATCGCCATTCCGGGTGTCATCCAGTTCGTCGATGCCGGCGCCAAGGCGCAGGGCGGCGCCTGGACCGGCATCATGGTGCTGACCTACATGTTTGCGCTGATGGGCATCCAGTCGGCGCCGGCCTTCACCATGTGGGCGTTTTCCAACAAGAGCCCCAAGCCGTTCGCGCCGCAGCAGGTCTGGGCGTCGTCCTTCGCTATCGGCCTGATCCTCTTCTTCTTCACCGCCATCCAAGGCATGGGCTCGCATCTGCTCGGTGCCGATACGGCGCTGCTCGCCGCCCATCCGGAGGTGGT
>CAZKTK010000467.1:0-2808 GCA_964555535.1 uncultured Rhodospirillaceae bacterium | reverse complement strand
GCCGCCGGCGCGCTGGTTATCGAGCAGGAAGACCTCGGAGCCCGAGAAGGTGGCGAAGTCGGGGAAGGCATCGATGATCGCCTTGGTGTTGGACCAGTCGCCGGAGCTGTCCTTGAGCCCCACCACGGTATCCGGATAGGCCTTGACCAGGCGGCCGATGAGGTCGAGCGAGAAGCCGAGCTGGGCCTGGGGCGGGATGTGGTAGAGGTAGACCTTGAGGCGTGCGTCGCCGACCTGCTCGATGACCTCGGCGAAAGAGCGGAACAGCGCGTCGTCGCTCACCCCCTTGTAATAGAACGGCGGCAACATCAGCACGCCGCCGCAGCCCGCCTCGACCGCGCCGCGGGTGAGGCGCACGCTGTCGGACAAGGCCGTGCAGCCCGTGCCCGGCATCATCAGCGCCGGGTCGATGCCGGCACCGATCGCCGCCTCGAGCAGCATCAGACGCTCCTCGACCGAGAGCGAATTGCCTTCGCCCGTGGTGCCGAAGGGGGCGAGACCCGTCGCGCCCTGTTCCAGCAGCCAGCGGCAATGGCCGACGAAGCGTGCCGCATCGGGCGCCATATCGGCATCGAACGGCGTTAGCACCGGCGGCAAAATGCCGGAAAAGAGCTTGGATTCGGTCATGTCTGATCTCCCGTGGCAGGGGCGCGGAGACTACCGATCTTGTGCGCGAATTCAATCCCCCTTGGCAGAGGGCGAATCGCGCTAATACTGAGGCCATGGCACTGCATATGCTCAAAATGTGCGTCGGTATCGACAGCGTCGCCCAACTGCGTGAGCGCCAGGGCGAGCGCCTGGCACGGCTCGAAGCCGCGGGTCAGCCGGCGCAGCTTGCCCATTGGACGCGCAATTTCCCGAGGCGCGCGGCAAAGATTCTCGACGGCGGCTCTCTCTACTGGATCATCAAGGGCCAGATACGCGCCCGCCAGCGCATTGCCTCGCTCGAACGCCTGGAGGCCGAAGGCACGGGCAAGCGCTGCGCCATCATCCTCGATGCGGACCTGGTCGAGACCGTCTTGCGGCCGCGCCGTCCCATGCAGGGTTGGCGCTATTTCGAGCCAGACGATGCGCCGGCGGACCTGAGCCCGGGTGCCGCCGCAGCGGCAGACGCCATGCCCATCGAAATGGCGGACGAGCTGAGGGAACTTGGTCTGCTCTGATCCGTGTTAGACTGCCGGCGGAAGGGGACCCGGGGACATGTTTGCACGCCTGCTTCCGCTGACGTTCTCCCTTTTGTTGCTGGCCCTTGTCGGCTGGGAGGTCACGCAGACGAGCCCGCAGGCCGAGGCGCAGGCGGCGCTGCCGCGTACCTTCGGCTGGACCGCCTACGGCACGACCTCCGCCGGCTATGCCATCTCCGTCGCCATGGGCAACGCTCTGGCCGGGGAGGGCTACCGGTTGCGCGTGATCCCTGCCAAGAACGATGTCTCGCGCATGACGCCCCTGCGCGCCGGCCGCGTCGATTTCTCCGCCATGGGCGTTGGCTCGTACCTTGCGCAGGAAGGCGTGCTCGACTTCGCCGACCGGCGCTGGGGCCCGCAGCCGGTGCGCCTTATGCTGATGTCCTGGTCGGATGCCATCAACGGGGTGGTGGTCACCGCGCGCAATGCGGAAATTCTCAGTGCGGCCGATTTGCGCGGCAAGCGCATCGCCTGGGTCGTTGGCGGTCCGGCCCTGAACCAGAACATGACCGGCTGGCTCGCCTTCGGCGATCTCGGCTGGGATGACGTGGTGCGCGTCGAGGCGTCGGGTTGGAAGGCCTCGATCCAGGGTATCATCGACGGCACCATCGATGCGGCGGTCGCCTCCACCAATTCGTCGATGCTCTATCAGCTCGACGGCTCGCCGCGGGGCCTGCGCTTCATCGGCGGCGCCCCGGACGATACGGAAAGCTGGGCCCGCATGTGGCAGCAGGCGCCCTGGTTCAACCCCCATGTGGCGACGGCCGGTGTCGGGTTGTCCGAAGAGACGCCCCTGGTCGGGGCCAGCTACGGCTATCCCATCCTCGTGACCTATGCGGCGCAGTCCGAGCAGGCGGTCTACGAGTTGATGCGCCTGCTGCATCGGAACTTCGAGGGCTATCGCGATGCCCACTCGGTCGGCGTCGGTTTTGCCATCGAGCGCCAGGTGTTCGACTGGATCGTGCCCTATCACGCGGGTGCGGTGCGATACCTGCGCGAGATCGGCGTCTGGACCGAGGCGCACGATGCCCACAATGCGGCGCTCATCGCGCGCCAGGCGGTTCTGATTGAGGCCTGGACAGCCCAGAGTCAGGCGCCTGCAGTTGACGACCAGGCCTTCGAGGCGCAGTGGCTGGAGAGGCGGGCGCAAGCGCTCGACGCCGCCGGCATGGATCCGATATGGCGGCCGTAGGCGAGGGCGGCAGCGGACGCACGCGTCGGCTCGCCGGGCCGTGGCGGCTGCTATTCCTCGCTCTCACCGCCGTCGGTGTTCTGCTCGCCGTCAATCAGATCCTCAGCCTGCAATTCTTCGTTGGCGTGGCGCTGCTCGACAATAGCTTTCTCTTTCTGCTGCTCGCCTGTTTTCTGGCGCCGGTCTTCCTGCTCTTTCCGGCGGGCAAGGGCGATGCCGAGCGGCCCGCGCCCGTGCTGGACAAGGTCCTGTTCGGGATCTGTCTTGTCATCTCGCTCTATTTCGCGGCCACCGGGCTGATCAGCCTGGAACAGGGCTGGGAGTTCGAATCGCCGGACCTTCCGGTGGTTCTCGCCTTCGTGCTCTGGGCCTTGATCATGGAGGCGGTGCGGCGCGCCGGCGGCACGGCGATCTTCATTATCTTCGGCGTGC
>CAZKTK010000466.1:0-2819 GCA_964555535.1 uncultured Rhodospirillaceae bacterium | reverse complement strand
TTGTGCAGGTTTCTCGGACGCCTTCGCGGTCGAGCGTGATTATCCGTGCTGTCTGCCTGCGTCGGAGAAGCGCCAAGGCACGAAATCGGAGACGGTGATGCGCGGCGTTTGCGGCAGACCCTATGGGGATTTGAGGTTTGCCGCGATGTTGAGAGGGTTCGGGTATCGCGATTTCACGGGCGGCATTGACCGCTGCGGCGGCGTGCCGAACCTCTGACGGGGGATGGATTGGCCCTTCTGAGCCCTGATCGTGGCCTTTCCCGTTGGCGTCGACAGCTTTTCGTGTGGCTGGAACAAAGCGGTGCCGCTGCTGGCGGTTGCGCATCGAATATCTGGTCTTTTTTGGTCTGGCATCGACGCCGCCTCTGTCATGAGCTGTCGATCCCTTCTGTCGCTGGCCGATATTTGGGTTGGCATCCGGGTTCGAAGACCTCGATGACGATCATGATACCGCCGCAATGGGTACAAGGTTGAGTTTGCGTGTCCTGCTCGTCGGGCTCTGCCGAGCCTTTGTCCCCAGGTTCGGTGGTGGGAAGCGGTACGCCGAGCAGTTCTCGAGCCCGTGCAATGTTGGCGGCGCGGTTGCCGTTGGCCAGCAGTCCATAGTGCCGGATACGGTGAAAGCCTTTCGGCAGCACAAGCATCAGAAAGCGGCGGATGAACTCGGCAGCGGGAAGGCCCATGGTGCCAAATCGGTCGGGGCCATCTTTACGGTAGTCCTTGCACCTGAAGGTAACGACCCCGTTCTCGAGCTTGATCAGGCGGCTGTTTGAGATCGCGACCCTGTGGGTATAACGGGAGAGATAGGCGAGCACGGCCTCCGGCCCACCGAACGGCGCCTTGGCATAGACGACCCATTCGGATTTGCGGTGCGGCTTGAGATAGGCTTCGAAGGCGGCCCCGTCTGCCAGTGTCTGATGTTTGCCGAAGAATTTCAGGAGACCGGCCTTATGGGCCGCCGCCAGCTTGTCGAGGAATAGCCGGCGGAACAGCCGTGAGAGCACGCGGACGGGCAGGAAGAATTTGGCCCGGCCCGAGAGCCATCGTTGACCATCATTGGATATCCCGCCACCAGGCACGATCATGTGGATGTGCGGATGGTGGGTCATCGCCGATCCCCATGTATGCAGTACCGAGGTGATGGCGATCTTGGCGCCGAGATGCCTCGGATCGGCGGCAATCGTCAGCATGGCTTCCGCGCTGGCCTTGAACAGCAGGCCGTAGGTCAGCCTCTTGTTCTGATAGGCGATATCAGCGATCGCCGCTGGCAAGGTGAAGACCAGGTGAAAGTAGCCGACGGGCAGCAACTCGGCTTCCCGGTCCGCCAGCCATTCCCTGGCGGCGGCGCCCTGGCACTTGGGACAATGGCGGTTGCGGCAGGAGTTGTAGGCGATATGGGTATGCTCACAATCCTGGCAGCGGGCGACATGGCCACCGAGTGCTGCCGTGCGGCAGCGCGAGATGGCGCTCATCACCTTCAATTGCCCGAGGCTGATATGGCCGGCATTGGCCTGACACCAGGCCGGGCCATGGTCACGGAAGATATCCGCGACTTCCAGCCTTTGACGAAGCAACGCCCCGGAGCAGTTACGCCGGTGGCCTGAGCTTCTTCTTCCTGGTCTTGCTGGTTGGCTTGGACAATAGATCCAGCGGGCTCTCGATGTCGGAGATGGTGCCCGTCGCGACCCGTGTATAGCGCGCCGTGGTATCGAGCTTATGGTGACCCAGGAGCGCCTGGATGTGGCGGATGCCGGTGCCGCGCTCAAGCAGATGAGTGGCAAAGCTGTGGCGCAGGCAATGCAGCGTCACAGGCTTGGTGATGCCGGCGCTGACGGCGGCTTCATGGAACAGGCGGCCGAACTGTCGGGGTGTCAGGTGCCGGCCTTGCTTCTGTCCGGGGAACAGCCAACGCTGTGCCGCCGGAACCCCTTTGTCCTGTTTCTTCGGGCGGACCTGCCACCATTGCCGTAGTAGCGCGAGGAGGCCGTCCGGGAGCATCACGTTGCGGTCCTTGCGGCCCTTCGCCTGAACAATGCGGATGATGCCTTGGGCACTGTCGATATCGCCGGCGCGCAACCAAACCACTTCGCCCGCCCGCAGGCCACAGCCATAGGCGAGGCTCAACAGCAGATGAAGCCTGAGGTCCTTGGCCATGGCCAACAGCCGCTTAACCTCATCCGGGCTCATCACCAGCGGAATCTTCTGGGGCTCCCGGATGTGGTAGATCTCGTTGGCGAGATCCAGCCGCCCCAGCGTCACCCGGAACAGAAAGCGCAGACCCGTCATGGTGCGGTTGCGATTGCAGATGCTCATGCCGCTCTCCGACAGATGCAACTGAAAGCGCCGGATGTCCTCAGCCGTCGCGGCATCCGGAGAGCATCCAAGGAATGCCGCAAAGCGTCGGCAGGCCCGAATGTGCCCTCTCTGAGTGCTCGCCATCAATTGGCGGGCGTTCATGTCGTCGAGCATGCGTTGGTGCAAGGGGGAAATCGTCGTCATGGAAAGTTCCTTCCTGAGATGAGGTTGTCGAAACCCCAATGTTCAGGAAGGAAGCGCACAGATTGACAGTGCCAATATCAAGGTTGCCTGAAAACCGAGCGATGACCAGGACCTACGGCCAATATCGCGATAGCGATTTAGTGCTCTGGCGGCGAAGTACTGAATTACAACGGCGACGAGATGGTCGCGACCTGGCTGGAAGCGGACGGCCTGAAGGATGCCCGCTGCCTGCGCTGCTACCAGGAGGTGGTCCGGACGCTGGCGGATAAGGCGGCGCATTTCGAGGCGAAATACGGCATTCGGCCGGAATTCTGGGCCGG
>CAZKTK010000465.1:0-2824 GCA_964555535.1 uncultured Rhodospirillaceae bacterium | reverse complement strand
TAACAAAATCTCTGCCTCGTGACATGAAACATCAAGTTTATCTGGGAAATAGGGGATTACTGGACGGCGTGAAGATTGAGGACTTTGAAGACCCAGAATACACCCTGATAATAGGATGGGGTACGCCCAGCGCCGCCGAACAGCGCAAACACCGGCTAGCAAACAAGACCGATCCGATATTTCTCGGCCTTCTCGAAGTGCTGGGCCATAAGAATAGCCAGGATGCGTTCCACATTTACACGGCGGAAAAGAATGGGTGTTTTTGTTTTCTGACGATGGATTTCCGGTTGATCAGGGCGATCCGGTCGCAAAAGGGTCGTAAGGCTATCAAGGCGCTCAGCACACGGATTATGTCGCCAGAAGAGTTCGGGCTAGAATTTGACATATCGCCAGTTTCGCTACGATTATTCAGTTTTCATGGTGCCTCTTTTCCCGTGCTCAGTGGTAAAAACTGGCCAGGCTCCAAACGCCGTAGACCCCGCCGTCATGATACCTAAAGTACACGAGTCAGACCCCACCTCACCGCACCTGCGCCGTGATCGTCAGCGCCGGCTTGGCGGCGAAGTCTATCGGCACGGGCTCTATGCCCCTGGCCCGCGCCTGGGGCAGCCAGCGGGCGATGGCCTCTATGGTTTCGTCGTAGGGGTGGCCGATCGCGACGGCGAGGCCCGTGCGCTGGGCGATGCGTTCGGCTTCGGCGAATTGGCGGGCGATGGCGGCGGGGTCGCGGTCGTTGTCGAGGAAGACGTCGCGGGCGCCGCTGGGGACGCCGAGCGGGCGGGCCAGCTGGCCGACCACGCTGTCGGGGGTGGTCATGGAATCGAGGATCATCACCCCGCGTGAGGCCACCACGTCGATGACGCTGGCCATGGCCGACGCATCCGAGGTGAAGCGGCTGCCCATGTGGTTGTTGAGGCCGATGGCGCCGGGCACGCTGTCGAAGGCCTTGGCCAGACGCAGGCGGATCTCTGCCGGGGCCATGCCCACCAGCAGCGCATCCGGGCCCGGATCGGCCACTCCCGCGGGCTCCATGGGCATATGCAGCAGCACCCTGTGCCCGGCCGCCAGGGCCTCGCGGGCGAGCGCGGCGGAGTTGCGCGCGTATGGCAGGAAGGCCATGGAAACCGCCGGGTCCAGGGCGATGGCCTTGCGCGTCGCCTCTTCCAGCAGGCCCATGTCGTCGATCAGGATTGCCACCCGCGGCAGCGGCGGGCCCGCAGGCTGTGCCGGCGCGGCATCCACTTCCGCGTCCGGCGCCCGATCGGGCCCAATCGCCGGCACCTGCGGCAGGCCCATGGCGAACGGGGCGGCAACCTTATGGGCGCGGTAGCGATAGGCCGGCGTGCCCGGCAGCGGCGCCATGGCCGCCGCCACGCGTTCCGGCGTCACCGGCACATAGGGCGCCGCCATGCCCTGGCTCGCCATGGGCTCCGGCGGGCCGTGCACGGGCAGCGCCGATGGCGCATGCTCGCCGCCGGCAATGCCGACCAGCCAGCCGGCCAGGAAGCCCACCGCCACCAGCGCCGCGCCGGGCAGGAACGGGCGCAGCCTGGCGCGCGCGGCAAGGAGAGCGGCCATTGTTTCTTTTTTGTTCACGCGCACAGCATAGTCCCAAGCCGCCTCGATAAGAACCACTTTGATCGTCAGCCCGAGAGCCCTTGACGGCAGCCCGGCAGGCTGTTTTTGTTGGCTTCTCCTGAGGGCCCGCGGAAACGGGTTCCACGTGCTCTGAGAAATTGCCAGTAACACACTAGAATGCTTGTCTTAATCGATAATTACGACAGCTTCACCTACAATCTTGTCCACTTCCTGGGCGAGTTGGGGGCGGAGACCCGCGTCTATCGCAACGATGCGATCACGCCCGTCGGCGTGCTCGACCTCGAGCCCGATGCCATCGTGCTGTCGCCCGGCCCGTGCGATCCGGACAAGGCGGGGATATGCCTCGACCTGGTGGCCGCCGCCGCGGGCAAGGTGCCCATGTTCGGGGTCTGCCTTGGCCATCAAAGCATCGCTCAGGCCTTCGGCGCCACGATCGTGCGCGCGCCCGTCCTGATGCACGGCAAGCTGAGCGCCGTCAGCCACACGGGCGGCCCGCTGTTCAGCGGCCTGCCCTCGCCTTTCCAAGCCACGCGCTACCACTCGCTCATCGTCGATCGGGACAGCCTGCCGGATGTGTTGGAGATCACCGCCGAGACGGAGGACGGCATCATCATGGGCCTCAGCCACAAGGAGCTTCCCATCCACGGGGTGCAGTTCCACCCGGAAAGCATCGCCTCCGAGCATGGCCACGCCCTGCTCGGCAGTTTCCTCGACATTGCCGGCTGCCGCGTGGCCGCCTGATCCCATGGCCGATATCAAACCCCTGATCGCCAAGCTCGCCACGGGCGCCACCTTGAGCGAGGACGAGGCCCACGACGCCTTCGACATCATGATGTCGGGCGATGCCACGCCGTCCCAGGCCGGCGCCTTTCTCATGGGGCTGCGCGTGCGCGGCGAGACCGTCGAGGAGATCACCGGCGCCGCCAAGGCGATGCGCGCCAAGGCGCTGGCGGTCAGCGCGCCGCCCGGGATCGTCGATACCTGCGGCACGGGCGGCGATGCCTCGGGCACCTACAATATCTCGACCGGCGCCGCGCTGGTGGTGGCGGCCTGCGGCGTGCCCGTGGCCAAGCATGGCAACCGCGCCATGTCGTCGAAATCGGGCTCGGCGGACATCCTGACCGCGCTGGGCGTCAATATCGAAGCGGACATGGCGCTGGTCGAGCGCGCCATCGCGGCGGCCGGCATCGGTTTTCTGATGGCACCGCGCCATCACGGTGCCATG
>CAZKTK010000464.1:0-2828 GCA_964555535.1 uncultured Rhodospirillaceae bacterium | reverse complement strand
CGGGGCCCGAGATCGAGATCGCCGGCAATCAACTGATCGAGGTAGAGCGCGTCGTGGTTGGTCTTCCAGGGCCAATTGTAATGCTTGAAGGACAGCGCATTGAGGCCGGCAAACACCGTCCCGACATTGAGTGTGCCGCCATAGCGCGGCACCTCGCGATCGACCGCGCTGGCCGGCAAGGCGAAGGCCAGTGCGGCGGTCAGAACAGCGCTCAGTGTCGAATGTCTCATCGCTTTTCTCCCAGTCAGCCGACCTGTTTGCGACCGCTGCCGCCCCGCATGCGGGGATCGAGCAGGTCGCGCATGGCATCGCCGAACATGTTGATGTTGTAGACCACGATGGTGATGGCGAGCCCCGGCATGATGGCCAGCCAGGGTGCCTGGAACATGTAGCTGCGGCCTTCGAAGCTGAGCATGCCGCCCCAGCTCGGTGCCGGTGGCGGCACGCCGAGGCCGAGGAAGCTCAGGCCCGCCTCGACCAGGATCACCGCCGCCAGCCGTGTCGTGAAAAGCACGATGATCGGCGCCATGATGTTGGGCAGGAGGTGGCGCAGCAGAATGCGCGGGGTCGAGACACCGATCGACTCGGCCGCCTGGACGTAGACGTTCTCCTTCACGCTCACCACCGCGCCACGCACGATGCGCGAGCCGGCAATGCCGTAGAGCAGACTCAGGATCAGGATCACCTGCCACATGCCGGGGCCGAAGACCGAGACCGCGACGATGACCACGACCAGGTCGGGAAAGCTCATCCAGGCATCGACCATGCGTTGGACCGCCATGTCGAAACGGCCGCCGAAATAGCCGCTGGTGACACCGATCAGGATCGACAGCAGGATCGACAGGAAGGCGGCGGAGAAACCGATGATCAACGATGTGCGCGCGCCGTGCACGATGCGGCTGAAAACGTCGCGGCCGATCTGGTCGGTGCCGAGCCAGTAGTCCAATGACGGCGACTGCAGCCTGTCGATCGGATTCATCTCGTTATAGCCGAAAGGCGCGATGAGCTCGGAGAAGATGCCGGTAATCAGGAAGAGCACGCAGACCACGGCGCCGACGGCACCGAGCGGCTTTTCGCTGAACAGGCGGTGGACGAATTCGGCCGTCGGGCCGCGCCGCCTCTTCGGCTTCGCCGCGTTGTCGCCACCGAGGATGATTTCCGCCATCGCCGCGCCTATTTCTGGTGCCGGACCTTGGGGTCGAGCAGGCCGTAACTCAGGTCGACCATCAGATTGACCATGATCACGAACACGCCAACCACCAGGAAGATGCCCGTTATCACCGGATAATCCCGGTCCTGCACCGCCAGCAACAGCAGCTGTCCCATGCCGGGGATGTCGAAAATACGCTCGAGGATAACCGTGCCGCCGATGATGATCGGCACGAACAGACCAATCAACGTGATCACCGGAATGAGCGCGTTGCGGATGGCGTGGCGCATCACCACAAGACGCTCCGTAAGGCCCTTGGCACGGGCAGTGCGGATGTAATCCTGGCGCAGCACCTCGAGCATCATGGTGCGCGTCATGCGCATGGTCACCGCCGCCAGGGAAGCGCCGAGAATGGCGGAAGGCGTGAGGAAGACGGCGATGTGGCCGAACGGATTGCTCTCGAAGGGGACCATACGCGTCGGCGGCGACCAGCCCCACCAGACCGCGGGCAGGATCACCACCATGGTGCCGAGCCAGAAGCTTGGCACGGCAAGCATGAGAATGGCGAAGCTGCGCCCGACATAGTCCCCCATGGTGTCCTGGCGCAGCGCCGAATAGACGCCTATGGGAATGGCGATGATCAAGGCGAAGAACACCGCCCACAGGCCCATCTCCATGGTGACCGGCAGTCGCTCGAGGATCTCGGCGCTGACCGATGTATCGCGCATCAGCGAGGTGCCGAGATCGCCGTGCAGCAGGATGGCGCCGAGCCAGCGCACATATTGCACGTGCATGGGGTGATCGAGGCCGAGATCGCGCTCGATCTCGGCGCGCATCTGCTCGCTGTCCGCCATGAAGGGGCTGGACTTGATGATCAGGTCGACGGCGTCGCCCGGCAACACCCGGATGACCAGGAAGACAATAATGCTGGCAAAAAACAGCGTCGGAACGACCGCCAGCAAGCGGCGAATCAAATAGCGCCGCACCGCCTCTTTCTCCACCCAAGTCTCATTGCATCACCCCATCTCAGCGGCACTCGCCCAAGCCGCGGGCCATTATGAGGCAAGTTCCGATGCCTCTGCAAATCGATCCGCTCGCTAGGAGAGCAGCCAGCCGCCGTCGACGTCGATGGTCGTGCCGGTGACGAAATCGTTCTCGATCATGAACAGGATGCCCTGCGCCACTTCCTCGGGCGTGCCGGCTCTGGGAATGATATTGGCGGCGGTTGCCTTCTTGTAGAAGGCGCCGCGCTCCTCGCCCTGCAACGAGACCATCGGCGTGTCGATCGATCCCGGGGAGACCACATTGAGCCGGCGCGGCGCGATCTCCGGCGCCACGGCGCGAACCAGGGCCTCGACCGCGGCACCCACGGAAGAAAGCGCCACCTGACCGGGCTTGCACTTGCGCGCGGGTGCCCCGCTGACCAACACGATGGTGCCATCCTCGCTCATATGCCCGGCGCCCAGGCGCACCACGTTCGCATAGCCCCAAAGCTTGTCGAAGGAGGCCTGGTAGCCAGCCATGTCCATCTCGAGGAACGGACCCATGGCCCGCGCGCCGCCGGTGGCCGCGCTGACGAGGATGTCGAACGGGGCGCAGGCCTGGAACAGGCTCGACAGAGCATCACGGTCGCGGACATCGCATTTCTCCAGCCTGATACCCGCGGGCACATCGCCGG
>CAZKTK010000463.1:0-2834 GCA_964555535.1 uncultured Rhodospirillaceae bacterium | reverse complement strand
CCATGATCCAGTTCGAGGATTTCCTCACCCCCAACGCCTACCGCCTGCTGCACGCCTATCGCGACCGGGTACCCTGCTTCAACGACGACATCCAGGGCACGGCCGCGGTGGCACTTGCCGGCGTGCTGGCCAGCGGGGCCATATCGGGCCAGTCCTTTGCCGAGCAAACGGTTATGTTCCTCGGTGCCGGCTCGGCCGCCACGGACATTGCCGATCTGATGGTGCTTGCTCTGGAAGCCAGGGGTCTGAGCAACGAAGAAGCGCGGCAGCGCCTGTGGTTCGTCGACGAGCACGGCCTGTTGACGGCCAACCGCAACGACCTCGCGCCCCATAACCTGCCCTACGCCCATGCCCATGCGCCCGCCGATTTCGTCGGCGCCATCGGGGATATTCGCCCGCAGGTTCTGATCGGGGCGACGGGCGTGCCCGGCACTTTTACCGAAGCGGCGGTGCGCGCCATAGCGGACAGCTGTCCGCGCCCGGCGATTTTCGCCCTGTCCAACCCGACCTCACGCGCGGAATGCACCGCCGAACAGGCCTATGGCTGGAGCGAGGGCCGCTGCATCTATGCCAGCGGCAGCCCGTTTGCGCCGGTGCAGCAGGGCGACCAGACCTTCCGCCCGGGCCAGGGCAACAATGCCTACATCTTCCCCGGTGTCGGGCTCGGAGCGGTGGCCAGCGGCACCACCCGCATCAGCGAGGAGATGTTCCTCGCGGCGGCGGACGCGCTGGCCGGCCAGGTGCGCGAGAAGGATCTCGCCAGAGGCGCGATCTACCCGCCGCTCAAGGATATCCGCGCGCTGTCCCTGGCCATTGCCGTGGCCGTCGCCGAGGTCGCCTACGCGCAGGGCCTGGCGACGATCGAGCGCCCCGACGATCTCGAAGCGACCATCGCCGCGGGGATGTACGACCCCTATTACTGAGCCGGCAAGGCGAAGGCGATCACCGCATCGCCCGTGGGGAAGCCGAACATCTGGTGGCCGCCCGCGGCGACCGCGACATATTGCACGCCGCCGACCTCGTAGGTCACGGGCGGCGCATTGACGCCGGCGCCGCAATAGAAGGTCCAGAGCATCTCGCCGGTCTCGGAATCATAGGCGTTGAAGTTGCCGTCACCCTCGCCCATGAAGACCAGGCCGCCGGCGGTTGCCAGCACGCCGCCGACAAGAATGCTCTCCGTCTTCGCCTGCCAGAGAATGCTGCCGCGGTCGCGCGTGTCGATGGCCGAGAGCACGCCCCAGCGCGGCTCGTCCGCCATGCGCAGCACGGAATAGCGCAGCGCCGGCTGGGTATCGGTGGCCGGGCGCTCCTGCACCGTGAAGGTGGTCGGCATGTGCAGGCCGGCGACATAGGCAAAGCCCGTGCGCGGATCGAACGCCGTCGGCGACCATGACGCGCCACCGGCAGCGCCGGGCGCGATGGTCACGCCCTCGGCGGTCGGCTGGGCGAAAATGTTGCGATGGGGCACAAAGGGCTCGGAGAGGTACAGCAACTCGCCGGTGACCCGGTCGTTGACGTAGTACCAGCCGGTCTTCGAGGCCTCGCCGACGGCCTGCACGATGGCGCCTTCGTGTACCACCTCGAACAGCACCGGCGGGCTGGCCACGTCGTAGCCCCAGCGGTCGTGGGGCACGTGCTGGTGATGCCAGCGCAGCTCGCCGGTGCGCACATCGACCGCCACCAGCGAGACCGTGTAGAGGTTGTCGCCCGGGCGCGAGACATCGTCCATCTGCGGCGCGGGATTGCCGGTGCCGAAATAGATCAGGCCGAGATCGGGATCGAGCGCAGGCGTCGACCACAGCGAGCCGCCGCCGACCTGCCAGGCATCGGCATATTGCGCGGCCGTCGCCTTCTCGGTGGCGATATCGCGGTTGAGCGGCACGCCGGTCGGCGTGGTCTCGCGGAATTCTCCTTCCCAGCCGCCGGGCTTGGTGGTGTACCAGCGCCAGACCTCAGCCCCCGTCGCGGCATCGAAGGCGGCCATGTAGCCGCGCTTGCCGAAGTTTCCTTCGAAGCCGACCACGGCGCCGACCTCGCCCTCGGCATCGGCGCCCACATGCAGGCCGTAGCCCGCGCCGGTGACCCCGGCGATGACCAGCCCGTCATGAACCAGCGGCGCCATGCTGGCGCCGAGTTCGCTGGCGCCCGCCACTTCCGTGTCGCGCAGCGGGTCGTCCTCGGCCAGCTGGTCGAGGCTCTCGGTCGGCGCGCTGCCAAGCACGGCGATGGTCACGTCCCAGCGCACCTCGCCCGTCGCCCGGTCGAGAGCCAGCAGGCGCCCATCCGCGGTCGCTTGATAGACCGCGCCGTAGCCCATGGCGGCGCCGCGGTTGGCGGGCCCGCAGCAGAGCGTATCGGAAACCATCTCGTGGTCGTAGCGCCATACCGTCTTGCCGCTGGCGGCGTCGAGCGCGACCACGTGATTGCGCGGCGTGGTCACATACATCACGCCGTCGGCGACCAGCGGGCTCGCCTGGAAGGTGGCGCTGACACCGGTCTGGTAGATCCAGCGCGGCACCAGGCGGGAGACCGTCTCCCGGTCGATCTGCTCGAGGCCGGAGAAGCGCTGATTGTGATAGCCGTTGCCGTAAGTAACCCAATCCGCGCCCTCGGCCGCGTCCGCCGCCAAGCGCGCGTCGTCCACCGGCGCCGCCATGGCCGCGCCCGCCAACGCCATCGTCATCACCGCCGCCGCAAGTGCCCGCATCGTCGCTTCCTCTGCTCCATAAGACTGCGGCGCGGAGCATGCCGACCATCGCCAAATCTGTCCATCAAATTGCTAGATTGGGTATATGTCTGAGCCTTGGACGAAAACGGCGGACGAACTGCCGAAA
>CAZKTK010000462.1:0-2867 GCA_964555535.1 uncultured Rhodospirillaceae bacterium | reverse complement strand
CCGAAGCCATCCAGCATACCCAGGCGGCCGAGGTGCCGATGATCGTCGCCATCAACAAGATGGATCGCCCCGACGCCAATCCCGACAAGGTGCGCAATGAGTTGCTGCAGCACAATATCGTGGTCGAGGAGCTTGGCGGCGACGTGCAGACGGTGCCGGTCTCGGCGCTGAAGCGCGAGAACCTGGACAAGCTGGAAGAAGCGATCCTGCTGCAGGCCGAGATCCTTGAACTGGCCGCCAATCCGGATCGCCCGGCCGAGGGTGTTGTCATCGAGGCACGGCGCGAAAGCGGCCGTGGCGTCGTTGCCACGCTCCTAGTCCAGCGCGGCACCCTGCGCATCGGCGATATCGTCGTGGCTGGCAGCGAATGGGGCCGGGTGCGTGCGCTCATCGACGATCGCGGCAACAAGGTCAAGGAGGCGGGCCCCTCGGAGCCTGTCGAGGTGCTTGGCCTCAACGACACGCCGCAGGCGGGCGACGAAATGGTCGTGGTGCCGGACGAGGCGCGCGCCCGCGAGGTCACGGAATACCGCAAGAGCCAGCAGCGCGAGCGTACCGCACTTGCCGGTGCGCGCGGCTCGGTCGAGCAGATGCTGTCGCAGATCGCCCAAGGCGAAGCTCAGGAGCTTCCCCTGGTCGTCAAGGCCGACGTGCATGGCTCGATGGAGGCCATTCTGGCCAGCCTCGCCAACCTGACCAAGAACGAGAACGAAGTGTCGACACGCGTGCTGCTGTCGGGCGTCGGCGGCATCAGCCGTTCCGATGTCACCCTGGCGGCAGCGTCGAATGCAGTGATCTTCGGCTTCAACGTGCGCGCCGACCCCTCGGCCCGTGCCATGGCCAAGCGCGACGGCGTCGATATCCGCTATTACTCGGTGATCTACGAATTGCTGGAGGACGTGCGCGGCATGTTGTCCGGCATGCTGGCGCCGGTCGAGCGCGAGGAGCTGCTCGGCTATGCCCGCATCAAGGAGGTCTTCAGCATCACCAAGGTCGGCAAGGTCGCCGGTTGCGAGGTGACGGAAGGGTCCGTGCGGCGTGGCGCTCACGTGCGCATCCTGCGCGACAACGTGGTCATCCACACCGGCGCCCTGTCCAGCCTCAAGCGTCACAAGGAAGAGGTGCGCGAGGTCAAGGAAGGGCTCGAGTGCGGCATGGGTTTCGAAAATTATCAGGACATCAAGCAAGACGACGTCATCGAGATTTTCGAGATTCAGCGGGTCGCGCGCGAGCTGCAGGCGTGAGGCCAGGGCGGCGATGGCGCGCAAGCGCGGAAAGGGCCGAGGCCCCAGTCAACGACAGCTTCGCGTGGGCGAATCCCTGCGTCACGCCCTGGCTGAGCTGCTGGGGCGGCGCGAGCTGCGAGACCCGGCCCTGGCGGACGTATCGATAACGGTCACCGAGGTTCAGGTCAGTCCCGACATGCGCAATGCCACGGCGTATGTGCTGCCCCTGGGCAGCACGGACCTTGAGCCGGTGCTCGAAGGTCTTGGCCGCGCCGCGCCCTATCTCGGCTCCCAGGTGGCGCGCATGATGAATCTCAAATATTCCCCGCGGCTGAGCTTTGCGGCAGAGACGAGCTTCGATCATGCGGCAAGGATCGAAGAGGTGCTCGACACGTCTGCGGAGAGCGACGATGAACGCTGAGCCGGGTCGGGTCCGCAAGCGCGGTCGACGCCGCAAGGGGCGCGCGGTTCACGGCTGGCTGGTTCTCGACAAGCCGGCCGGCGTAACCTCCACCGCGGCTGTTGGGCGCGCGCGCCGGCTGTTGGACGCCGCCAAGGTGGGCCACGGCGGCACTTTGGACCCTCTGGCGACGGGCGTGCTGCCGCTTGCCTTCGGCGAGGCGACCAAGACCATGCCCTATCTTGTGGATAGCCACAAAGGCTACCGTTTCACGGCGCGCTGGGGCATCGGCCGGGCCACGGACGATGCCGAGGGCGAGGTTACCGAGACCAGCGACGCGCGGCCCACGCGCCGGGCCATTGAGGCCGCCTTGGGCGAATTCATGGGCGATATCGAGCAGATCCCGCCCAAGTTCAGCGCCATCAAGGTGGCCGGGCAGCGGGCCTACGATCTGGCGCGCGACGACCGTGACGTGGAACTCGAGGCGCGCACTGTGCGCATCGACCGCCTGGCTTTGCTGGAGATCGACGATGCCGATCACGCCACATTCGAGATGGATTGCGGCAAGGGCGCTTATGTCCGGGCTCTGGTGCGCGATTTGGCTCACGCGCTGGGCACATGCGGCCATGTGACGGCGCTGTGCCGC
Source organism: uncultured Rhodospirillaceae bacterium (assembly GCA_964555535.1). GTDB lineage: Bacteria > Pseudomonadota > Alphaproteobacteria > UBA7887 > UBA7887 > UBA7887. The sequence continues at coordinate 595 of CAZKTK010000462.1, read as the reverse complement.
ACCCGAGTCGGGCCGTTTGCGCTCGATGACGCGATTTCGCTTGCCGAATTGGAAGCTCTCGACGATAGTGGCGCCGCCGAACAGTCCTTGTTGCCGGTGGCGCGGGGACTCGTCGGGATTCCGGGTATGCCGGTCAATGCGGACCAAGCGCAACGCCTCAAGGCGGGGCAGGCGGTTCCGTTGATACGGCCGCCGGTTGGCCTGGACGGTTCGGATTTGGCCGAAGGCACGCTATGGACCTGTCTGGCTGACAGGCCCGTGGCTTTGGTCGAACTGCGCAGCGGTGTTCTGAAACCGGTGCGCGTCTTCAATTTTTGACGGATCTACTGTGTACGGGAGAGTTTCGGAAACATGTCGATAACGGTTGCGCGCAAGCACGAGCTGGTCGGCGAGTTCGCCACCAAGGCGGATGACACGGGCTCGCCCGAGGTCCAGGTGGCGATTCTGACGGAGCGCATCGCCAATTTGACGGAGCACTTCAAGACTCACGCCAAGGACCGGCATTCGCGCCGCGGTCTGCTCAAACTGGTGAGCAAGCGTCGCCGTTTGCTCGACTATCTCAAGGACAGGGACGCCGGTCGCTACAAGACGCTGA
>CAZKTK010000461.1:0-2877 GCA_964555535.1 uncultured Rhodospirillaceae bacterium | reverse complement strand
CGGAGTGTAGCTCAGCCTGGTAGAGCACTGTCTTCGGGAGGCAGGGGCCGGAGGTTCAAATCCTCTCACTCCGACCAATATTTCAAAGACTTAGCGCCTAATCCGCCGATATGGTGACGATCGTCACTGATCGTGGGCGCTATATGTCGTCTCCTGGCTGTCATGGGGAATGCCAATATAGCGAGGAGCACGATCATGATACGCCATCTGACCACCGCTCTGATCTCTGCCGCCATGCTGGTTTCGTACGCTGCGGCAACGCAGGCCGAAGAGCCCAATCTTTGCCTGCCTCATGACGCCGCCACTGCCGAGCTCGCCAAGGGCTATCAGGAGCAATCGGTGGGCCTCGGCCTCGGCAATACCGGCGAGGCGGTCTACGAGCTGTTCGTCGCCGAGAGCGGCACCTGGACGATCCTCATCACCCAGCCCGACGGTATCAGCTGCATCGCGGCGCACGGCGACAACTGGTCGGCGCGGCCGCTGCTCGTCGGCGATCCCGCCTAGAGAGCGAGGCTTGCATTGGCTCCGTTCCGTGGCAGACTGCCGGCACACAACGGGACGGAGACCATGATCGAGAGAGGCCGAAAAGCGACCACCATCGCGCTGGGCATCCTATTGCTGGCGTTGGGCGCCTGCGCCAACCAGACCCGCAGCGAGAACACCGCCCGCGCCAGCGGCGCGCCGCCGCCGCCGCAAACCGCCGAGAACTCCTACGCCCAGGACGAGATCCTGGCCAAGGCGACAGGCTTTTTCGGCGAGACCACCGACGGCCTCGCCAAGGCCATCGAGCATGTCTTCAACGACCAGGGCCGCCCCAATGCCTATATCGCCGGCGAAGAGGTCAGCGGCGCCATCGGTGTCGGCCTGCGCTACGGCGAAGGGGTGCTGCATGCCAAGGCCGGCGGCACGCGCGACGTCTATTGGCAAGGCCCGTCTGTGGGCTTCGATGCGGGCGCCAATGCCTCGAAGGTCTTTGTGCTGATCTACGGTCTCGGCGGCACGGACGCTATCTTCCAGCGCTTTCCCGGTGTCGACGGCTCGTTCTATTTCGTGGCCGGGGTCGGCGTGAACTACCAGCGCAGCGGCCATATCGTGCTGGCGCCGATCCGCACGGGCGTCGGTCTCAGAGCCGGCGCCAATGTCGGCTATCTGCACTACACGCCCGAGGAAAGCTGGATCCCCTTCTAGAGGGATAGGGACGATGGAAGACCAGGTTTTCGAGATCGGCCGAATTTACGTACCGACCGCCAAGCGCAAGACGCTGGACGAGGCCAAAGTTACGGAAATTGCCGGCAGCATTCTCGAGGAAGGCCAGAAATCTCCTATCCTGGTGCGCGAAGGCGACGGGCGCTTCGTGCTCATTGAAGGCCTGCACCGCCTCGAGGCCTGCAAGTCGCTCGGCGAGGACACCATCGTTGGCCTGCTGGTCAGGCCACCGCGGCGCTAGGACATGTCCCGTCATCTGGTTTGTCTGAGTTTCGACTTCGACGCCCTGTCGGGCTGGATCGCGCGCGGGCTGACCACGCCGACGCCGATCTCGCGGGGCGAATTCGGCATCGTCGGCACGCGCCGCATTCTTGATCTGCTGCGCCGGTACGATATCCAGGCCAGCTGGTTCATTCCGGGCATCACCATCGAGACCTATCCCGAACCCTGCAAGGCGATCGTGGCGGCCGGCCACGAGATCGGCAATCACGGCTGGACCCATGTGCCGCCGGCGCGCCTCGGCAGGGAGGCGGAAGAAGCCGGCCTGCAGCGCGCCAATGCCGCCATCGAAGCGCTTTGCGGCAAGGCCCCGCGCGGTTACCGCTCGCCGTCCTGGGACCTGTCGCCGGACACGGTATCGCTGCTGCTCGCCAACGGCTTTGCCTATGAGAGCAGCATGATGGGCCACGACTGCCTGCCCTATTTCGCGCGCCAGGGCGATGTCATCGAAGAGAACGAGGCCAGTCGCTTTGGGCCCAAGACGGCGCTGGTCGAGATGCCGGTGAGCTGGACCCTCGACGACTATCCGCACTTCGAGTTCGTGCGCACCGAGGGCGCCATCCTGCCCGGCCTGATGAACGCCAATGCCGTGCTCGACAACTGGATCGAGGACTTCCTCTATATGCGCGAGAACGAAGAATGGGGCGTGCTTACCTATACCTGCCATCCCATGGTCATCGGCCGCGGCCACCGCATGCGCATGCTGGAGCGCCTGATAGAGCGCCTGACCGAGGCCGGCGCTGTCTTCGTCACCATGGAGCAGGCGCTCGCCGAATGGCAGGCCGCCGGCTGCCCCGACGACACCGCATTTGGCTGAGCCATCCCGCGCCACGACGGTTGTGGGAGCGGCCGCCGATCGTACTATCTTGCTAGGTGACGACTTGGTGCCACACAATCGCCGCCCGTCAGGCCAAGCCGCCCTTGCCCGGCGGCGGCCCGCGCGCGGCCGTGACGAGATATCGAAGCCGAAGAGATGAGCCCGCCCACGCTTGCCGAAATCGAGTTGTTCTCCGATCTGCCCGAAACCGAGCTGCAGCTCTTGGAGCAACGCTGCCGCCGGCGGAAATATCAACGCAACGAGCAGATCCTGGAGCGCGACAGCGAGAGCCGCGACGTCTATTTCGTCATCTCCGGCGCGGCCCAGGTGGCAAGCTATGCGCGGTCGGGGCGTGTGATCATGCTCGACACCATTCCAGCGGGCGGGCATTTCGGCGAGCTTTCCGCGATCGACGATCAGCCGCGCTCGGCCATCGTCACGGCCACCGAGGACAGCCTGATCGCCAGCATGTCGCCGCTGGATTTCGACGAGCTTCTGAGCCGCAATCCGAACGTCATGCGGCGCGTCCTGAAGCGGCTCGCGCATATCATTCGCGACGGCAACGAGCGCATCAC
>CAZKTK010000460.1:0-2878 GCA_964555535.1 uncultured Rhodospirillaceae bacterium | reverse complement strand
TGGTGATGCGCGATAAGGCGGGGCGCGCCATCACGGTGGAGTGGAATACGACGCTGATACGAAATGACAGCGGCCAGGCGGTGAGCATCATCGCCATCGGCATGGACGTGACCGAGCGGGCGCGCATGCGTGACGAGTTGATGTGGCTGGCCGTACGCGACGATCTCACGGGGCTCAGCAATCGCCGCGGTTTTCTCACCCTGGCGGAGCAGCAGCTCAAGGCGGCGGCCCGCGACAAGAGCCCGATGCTGGCGGTTTTCGTCGATCTCGATGGCCTCAAGTCGATCAACGACCAGCTTGGCCATGCCGAGGGCGACCGGGCACTAAAGGATCTGGCCCAGGCGATGCGCGAGACGTTTCGCGACTCCGACGTCATCGGGCGCATCGGTGGGGACGAGTTCGTCGCCCTGGTCAGCGAGGGCTCGCCGTTCCGCTCCGATGGCGTCATCCAGCGTCTGCAGACCGTCATGGCGCAGTTCAACGCCGCCGGCACGCGCCCCTATTATTTGTCCGCCAGCATCGGCGTGGCGCGCTACGACCCGGAAGATCCGACACCCGTCGGCAAGCTCGTCAACCGCGCCGACAGCGAGATGTACGAGCACAAGCAACGGCGCTTGCGCCGCGACGTCGTTCGCAAGGTGGGCGACGCTGCGTCGACGGCCTGATAGCTACCCGCATCCTAACCATTTCTTTACCCGGCACGCCCACACTGCCTCCCGGTGACGCAAACCATTGGGAGGGTTCGCCATGGCTGACATCAGTTACGCTTCGGCCGCCGCCGCTTACAACCGCAGTGTCGCCGCCGCCGCCGCCGGCCGGGTCACGGCACCGGCGCCGGTGGAAAGAGCAGCTGCAGGCACGAATTTCGCAGAGTTCGTCAGCGATGCGCTCGACGCCGCACGCGAGACCGGTATCAAGTCCGAAACGCAGCAGGCGCGTGCGATCAACGGCGAGATCGGCATGCAGGAAGTGGTCACGGCCGTAACCAACGCCGAGCTCACCTTGCAGACCGTGGTCTCGCTGCGCGACAAGGCGATCGCAGCCTATAACGATATTTTACGCATGCCGATTTGAGGCGCGGACGTGACCGCCCTCGAAGTTCTTGAAATTGGCAGCGACGCCATCTTCACCCTGCTCAAGGTCATTCTGCCGTTGATGCTGGTGGCGCTGTCTGTCGGCCTCGCGATCTCGCTGTTTCAGGCCCTGACCCAGATGCAGGAAGTGACGCTGTCCTTCGTGCCAAAGATCTTCGCGGCGTTCCTGTCCCTGGCGTTCCTGCTGCCCTACATGCTCAACACGCTGCTCGACTTCTCGAACCGGCAGATCGAACGCATCGTCGGGCTATAAGACTCTGACGCATGCTTGGCGTCGAACTCACCGACAGCATCTTCGCTTTCATCCTGGTCTTCACGCGTATCGGCGCGGCGTTGATGCTGTTGCCGACGTTCGGCGAGGCCGGCATACCGGGGCGTGCGCGGCTGCATTTCGCGCTTGCTTTCACGCTGATTCTGTCGCCGCTGCTGCATAGCTCCCTGCCGCCTTTGCCGAACGGTCCGCTGGAACTGTTCGTTATTGTGCTTGGCGAGATCATGGTCGGCATCTTCCTCGGCGCAAGTACCCGCGTGGTGATGTCGGCACTGCACGTGACGGGCATGATCTTCGCCTTCCAGTCGAGCCTGTCGGCGGCGCAGATTTTCGATCCCAACCAGTCGGCCCAGACCTCGATCACGGGCAACTTTCTGACGTTCGTTGCGGTGTTGCTGATCTTCGTCAGCGACCTTCACCACCTGCTGCTGGCCGGGCTGGTGGAATCCTATGCGATGTTCCCGGCCGGGGATGGCTGGCCGGAGGCCGACGGCGCGGGCGCCATGGCGCGCCTGTTCGCGGATTCCTTTCGCATCGGGGTGCAGATTTCCGCACCGGTGCTCGTTGGCGGCTTCACGCTCTATCTCGGTGCCGGCCTGCTGAACAGGCTGATGCCGCAGATGATGGTGTTCTTCGTCATGCTGCCGATTCAGATCACCTTGGCGTTCTCCATCCTGGCACTGTCGCTGTCCGGTGGCCTTTACGTATTCATTAGGTTTTTCGACGAGACTTGGTTGGCGTTGACGGTATTGGGCTGAAACGAACATGTCCGCAGAAGACCAAGCTGACAAAACAGAAGAACCGACCCAAAAAAAGCTGCAGGACGCACGCGACAAGGGTCAGGTTCCGAAATCGCGGGAGTTCAACACCTGGCTGATCCTGGCCACGGGTGCGCTGATACTGCTTGCCCTGGCCCCCGGCATGCTCCGCCGCGCGGTCGATGTGCTGCTGCCGTTCATCGAAAGCCCGCACGATATTCCCTTGGATTTCGCATCCTTGCGCATAGTGATGCTGGACACCGTGACCGACCTGTTCATGGTGATGGGCATCGGGGCGATCGGTCTGCTGCTCATTGCAGGCGGTGCGGGCTTCATGCAGCACGGCTTGGTCTGGTCGTTCGAGCCGATCAAGCCCGAGATAAGCAAGATTTCTCTGGTCAAGGGCTTCCAGCGCCTGTTCTCGCTCAAGTCGCTTGTCGAGTTTGCCAAGGGCGTTGGCAAGCTGGCCCTGGTTGCGGCGGTGGGAGTCTTCGTGCTGCTGCCGCATGTGGATGTCCTGCCGCTCATGGTGGATCAGGACGTCGCGGACATTCCTGCCGTCATGCACGAACTGGCGATGCTGTTGCTGGCGGGCGTGCTGGGTGCCCTGGCGGCGGTGGCGGGTCTCGATATGCTCTATCAGCGCTATGAGTTCAGCAAGCAACAGCGCATGTCGCGGCGCGACATCAAGGACGAGCATAAGCAGACCGAGGGCGATCCCATGGTCAAGGCGCGGCTGCGCTCGATTCGCATGG
>CAZKTK010000459.1:0-2882 GCA_964555535.1 uncultured Rhodospirillaceae bacterium | reverse complement strand
CGGCTTCGCACAATCCTTTCCACGACAACGGCATCAAGCTCTTCGGCCCCGACGGCTACAAGCTCTCGGACGCCACCGAGGCGGAGATCGAGGCCCGCATGGAGAACGGCAGCACAGAGGCGCTCGCCGCGCCCGCCGACCTCGGCCGCGCCCGGCGCCTCGACGATGCGCCGGGGCGCTATATCGAGTTCGCCAAGCAAAGCTTCCCCAAAGGCATGATGCTCGACGGCCTCAAGATCGTGCTCGACTGCGCCCATGGCGCCGCCTACCGGGTCGCGCCCACGGTGCTGTGGGAGCTTGGCGCGGAAGTGGAGACAATCGGCGTGGCGCCCGATGGCTTCAATATCAATCAGGATTGCGGCTCGACGGCGCCTGAGGCGATGAGTGCGGCTGTGGTCGAGAGCGGCGCCGATCTCGGTATCGCCCTCGATGGCGACGCCGATCGCCTGACCATGTGCGACGAGGCCGGCAAGGTGATCGACGGCGACCAGCTCCTGGCCCTGATCGCGGGCCATCTGCACGGCCACGGCGCACTGCAAGGCGGCGGCGTCGTGGCGACATTGATGTCCAACCTCGGCCTCGAGCGGCATCTGGACGCGCAGGGCCTGCATCTCGCCCGCACCCAGGTGGGCGACCGCTACGTGGTCGAGCATATGCGCGCCAACGGCTACAATTTCGGCGGCGAGCAGTCCGGGCATCTGATCCTGACCGATCATGCGACAACCGGCGACGGCCTGGTCGCGGCACTGCAGGCTCTGGCGGTGCTGAAGGAGGCCGACGCGCCGGCGAGCGCCGCCGCTCACCGCTTCGAGCCCTTGCCGCAAATCACGCAAAGCCTGGCCTGTGCCGGCGCACCGGTGCTCGAAGACAGCACTGTGGTGAACGCCGTGCGGGCCGCGGAATCTTCTCTTGCCGGCACTGGCCGGCTGGTGGTGCGCCTGTCCGGCACCGAGCCCAAGGCTCGGGTGATGGCGGAAGGCGAGGACGAGGCCAAGGTCCGAGAGGCCGTGGCCCAGGTTGCAACAGCGATAACGGAGGCAAATCGATGAAGGGACGCGTACTGGTCATTGCCGGGTCGGACTCGGGCGGTGGCGCGGGCATTCAGGCAGACATCAAGACGATCACCGCGCTCGACGCCTATGCCGCGACGGCAGTGACGGCGCTCACGGCACAGAACACCCAAGGCGTTCACGCCATTCACGACGTGCCGGAAGACTTCATCGCCGAGCAGATCCGCGTCGTGCTCGAGGATATCGGCGCCGATGCCATCAAGACCGGCATGCTGCATCATCCCGACATCATCGCCACCGTGGCGCGCTGCCTCCGGGACAAGGCCGCCGACGTACCCGTCATCGTCGACCCGGTGATGGTCGCCAAGGGCGGCGCCAAGCTGCTCGACGACGACGCCCATCAGGCGCTCAAGGACGAGCTCTTGCCGCTCGCCACCGTGCTCACGCCCAACGTGCCGGAAGCGGAATCCCTGACCGGCATGACCATCGCCGACGAAGCCGGCATGGCAGCGGCGGCCGCGCGCCTGCGCAAGATGGGCGCCAAGGCTGTGCTCATGAAAGGCGGGCACATGGCGGGCGAGACCGTCGTCGACCTGCTCGTCGACGACAGCGGCGAGCACCGCTTCACCGCGCCGCGGCTGGATACGCCGCACACCCACGGCACCGGCTGCACGCTGGCATCCGCTATTGCCGCCAGCATCGCGCAAGGCCTGCCCCTGCCGGCTGCCGTTGCCCGCGCCGACGCCTATGTGCGCGCCGCCATTCTCGGCGCCCCCGGCTACGGCCACGGTCACGGGCCGCTCAACCACGCCCACCCCCTGGAGGCCGCCTCATGACTTTGACCGTCGAGCTCTACTGGTCCTTCCGCAGTCCCTATTCGTATCTCGCGACGGGGCGCATCGTGGAGCTCGCCAAGACCTGGGATCTCGATGTGGCGGTGCGCGTCGTGCGCCCCATTGCCATTCGCGATCCCAACTTTTTCGAACGCGTCGATCCCCTGATGCCGTCCTACGTGGTACGCGATTCCCTGCGGGTGGCCCAACAGTCGGGAATTCCCTTCCGCTGGCCGAAGCCCGATCCCGTGGTGATGGACCTGCAGACCCGCGCCATTGCCGCGGACCAGCCCTACATCCATCGCCTCAACCGCCTCGGCGTGGCCGCCACCGAGATGGGCCGCGGCCTCGCCTATCTCGACGAGGTCTCGCGCCTCATCTGGACCGGCGATGTGGACAATTGGCACGAAGGAGACCATCTGGCGAAAGCGGCACAGCGCGCCGGCCTCGATCCGGCAGCACTGGACGCGGCGGCCACCGAAGCCTGCGACGCCACGCTGGTCGAGAACGAGAACGCGCTTGCCGCCGCAGGCCACTGGGGCGTGCCGACCCTGGTCTACGACAGCGAGCCCTTCTTCGGCCAGGACCGCCTCGACCTGCTGCTCTGGCGCTTGCAGCAGAACGGGCTGGAGAGGCGCGCCTGATCACGATTCGGCGATTCCTGTCGCCCCTGGGTAGTGCTGTGCCATAATCGCGCCAGACGGGTTACCGGGGGACACATGACCGAATCAAAGGAGCCGAAGGAACGATTGGCTGCCATATTGGCGGCCGATGCCGTCGGCTATTCGCGGCTGATGCGAGAGGACGACCGCGCCACGGTCGCCACGCTGGACGAGTTCCGCGGCATCTTCCGTCATTGGATCGAGGCCCATAACGGCCGCATCGTCGATATGGTGGGCGATTCGGTGCTGGCCATATTCGAAAGCGCCATCAGCGCCGTGAAATCGGCGACCGAGGCGCAAGGGGAACTCGCCAAGCGCAACGAGGCCCTGCCCGAGGACCGCAAGATGCTGTTCCGCGTCGGCCTCAATCTCGGCGA
>CAZKTK010000458.1:0-2887 GCA_964555535.1 uncultured Rhodospirillaceae bacterium | reverse complement strand
CCCACCGAGACCGCGCCGGATCTGGCATTGACGCTGCCGACCGGGCCAAAGATCGCGGTGCTACCGCTCGCCAATTTATCGGGCAATCCCGACGAGGAATATTTCAGCGACGGCCTGACCGAGGATATCATCAACCGCCTGACAAATTTTCCTAACCTCACCGTCTTCCCGCGCAATGCCACTGCCAAATACAAAGGTCAGGAGGTAGAGGCCGCTACGGTCGGCGCCGAGCTTGGTGCGGAATATGTCGTTGAAGGCAGCGTGCGGCGGGCCGACGGGCACCTGCGCGTGACCATGCAGATGCTTGACGCGGTCAACGGCACTAACCTTTGGGCCAAGACCTACGACCGCGATCTGACCGCAGCGAACATCTTCGAAGTGCAGGACGCCGTGACCGAAGGTATCGTAAATTCGCTTGGCGACTATTCGGGCGTGATAGCCCGCGCCGAGTTGGCACAGGCTGCAGGGAAAGCCCTGTCGAGCATGACCGCGTTGGAATGCGGGTACCACTTCGTAGTCTTCTATGACAATCCAAGTCCTGAAAAGCACCTCAAGATTCGTACTTGCCTTGAGAAAGCAATCGAAGACGATCCCGAATTCGCACCGGCTCGTGCTTGGCTCGGGCTATCCTATCTCGATGAATATCGTTGGGGACTTAATCCGCTACCCAACTCCCTCGACCGAGCGCTGGATACTGTACACAAAGCCGTCGAGATGGACCCTAACCTTGCTCAAGCTCATCAAATCGAGGCCGAAATTCGATTCCACCGGGGTGAATTAGAATCCGTTCTGATTTCAGCTGAGCGCGCGATCGAATTAAGTCCTCATAACGCGACATTCCTAGCCGCTATGGGAAATCACATCGGCTGGGCAGGAAACATGGAACGCGGTGTTGCGATGGTTCAGAAAGCGATCGCGATGAATCCGAATCATCCACCTTGGTATCACTATATGTTAACAGACTACCATATTCGTGAAGGCAACCACGACACTGCGCTCGGACATGCGCTACGGCTGACCTGGGGACTGGCATGGGATTACATGTACCGCACGGTCATCTACGCACGCAGCGGACGCAGGGATGAAGCCCTCACGGAAGCAGGCAAGCTGATAGAAGCTTATCCCAATTTCGGCAATGAGATGCGGAGTGAGTTCGAGAAGTGGCACTTCCCCGAGGACGCCATCGACTCCTACACGGAGACCCTCCGAGACATCGGCGTAAACATCCCGGACCCCACAAACTAACCGCCCCTCAACAATCCAGAAACCGCGCGAAGCCCTCCACCGGCTCGCGCTCGGTGCGGAAGTTGTTCTCCGGCGCCGAATGGTCCAGGTATCCCATGGCCATGCCGCAGATCACCGTCTCGTCGTGGGGGATGACGAGGTGCTTGCGGATGATATCGGGAAAGCGGGCGAAGGCGGCTTGCGGACAGGTGTGCAGGCCTTTGGCGCGGGCGGCGATCATGATGCTTTGCAGGAACATGCCGTAGTCGAGCCAGCTGCCGATCTTCAGGATCTGGTCGATGGTGCAGATCATCGCCACGGGGGCATCGAAGAAGCGGTAGTTGCGGGCGTGCTGGGCGTGGGTCTTCTCGCGCTCGCCCTTGGCGATGCCCAGCGCGCCATAGAGCGCCCAGCCAACGGTGCGCCGCCTCGACTTGTAGGGCTCGGGAAATGGTTCGTCGGGATAATAAGGCACTTCCTGGTGCGCCAAGCCGCCGTCGTCATGGGCGGCGAGCAGATCGCGCTCCAGGTCGGCGCGGGTCTCGCCGCCGACAACGGTCACCTTCCAGGGCTGCATGTTGACGCCCGACGGCGCCCGCGACGCCAGAGCGAGAATTTCCTCCACCGTCTCCCGCGGCACCGGGTTCGGCAAAAAGGCGCGGGCGGAAAAGCGGCTGTCCAGCGCCGCCTCGACGGTGGTCGCGATATCGTCGTGCTCGATGCTATCCATGGAAGGCTCTCCGGTTCAGACGGGGCCTTCTATAGCACCTATCCGCTCAGATGGCGACGCTCCGCGCGGCCTCCAGGATCTGCTCGGTGCCCGGCAGCTTGCCGAAGTCCTCGACGCCATCCTCGGCTTCGATGAAGACCCAACGCACCACACCGTCCTTGTCGATCATGAAGCGGGTGTCGAGCGGCGACGGAACGGACATGTGCCCCTTCTCTTCCTCGGGCGTCTCCTTGTAGCCCTCGGCCTCGTTCTTCGCGACCATCGCCGGGAAAAGTCCCGTGGGCGGATCGACATAGCCGCCGGCATCGATCGGCACTTCCGTGATCGTCTTCATGGAGGCCTTGGTCGGCCAGGCGTCCTCGCTCTCCGTGAACTCCTGCAGCGGCACGCCATAGCTGCGATAGCTGTCGACGGTGGGATCGGTGCCGGCCAGGATCGAGGTCGGGCGATAGCGGAAATAGGCCTGGGCGCGATCGAGCGGGGTGACGATGACCATCGCCGATTCTACGCCCATGCCTTCGAGCTGCTTGTCGATCTGTTGGATCTGCGCCATGGCGCGGCGGCAGAACGGGCAGTGCAGGTCGCGCATGAAATTGAGGAAGATCGGCGCCCGGCCGACAAAATCGCTCAAGGCCAGCTGGCCGTCCTTGTTGATCGCCGCGACCGAGAAATCCGGCGCCTTGTCGCCTATCCCTATGGTTCCGTTCTTCATCGTTTTCCCCTCTTCTCCATCGGCGCTGAAGCGCCTGTTTTCCTTCCAGACCGCCCCTAGCAGAGAAACGGCAATACCACCAGAGATTCGGCATCCAGCCCGGCACTCTCGCAGACCCGCTGGGCCTTCTCCATATACCGCTCCGCGCCCGGAATATCGTCGATATTGATGCCGAGCGTCTCCGCCGCGGCGAACAGGCCATCATACAGCGGGAAACTGCC
>CAZKTK010000457.1:0-2888 GCA_964555535.1 uncultured Rhodospirillaceae bacterium | reverse complement strand
GACCGCGGCGAAGACGAGGGTCCACCAGAGCGCGTCGATCTCGGGCACGGCGAGGTTCACCGCCTGGCCGACGCCGCCGTAGATGCCGCCGACACCCAGGTGGAAGGGAATAAGAAGCAGTATCCAGATGAACACCACCCAGGAGACGCGCCCGATCTTGCCCGGCACCCGGTTGAGCGCGCGCAGCCCCGTCTCGCCCGAGGAGATGACGTAACGCCCGAACTCGGCCTGGAAGACGCTCTTGACCCAGCACGAGAAGAGTATCCACCAGAGCAGGGCGAACCCCGCCGTGGCGCCGAGCGTGGTGGTGGTGATGAGCTCGCCGGAGCCGACGACCGATCCGGTTATGATCAGGCTGGGGCCGAGATATCTCAGCGTTGGCGCGAAGCCTCGTGGCGGCTCGAGCGCGTCCTCCGGCCCGCGTGCATAAGGGTTGATCGTTGCTCGTTCCGCCATGCCATCTCCACTTGAAGACCCGGTTTCGTCGGGCAAATCAGGTGTGGGGCCAGTGTACCGAGTCTTGTCGTGGCGAGCGCGTCGAAAAGTAACTTGTTGGCGGCCGGCTCCTGCGCTCTAATCTCCTTGCGAGTTTGATGAGGTGGTGACGACCGTGACGAATCCAATTCGTTGGGGGGGCGGCACAGGGTGACGCGCAGTTCCTTGCGGTCCTGGAAGACTGGAGCCAGGGAATTGCGATCCGTCGCGGCAATAGGCTTGTCTTCGCCAACCGGGCCTTCGCACGGATGTGCGGTTATGACTCGCCCCAAGAGGTCACGTCTCTCAGCTCATCCTTGTCGCTCGTTGCTGAAAACGAGCGCAAGCGGATGGCGAGATATTTCGCGGCCCGTCAGGCAGGAGAGGATGCCCCTGTCTGTTATGAGATGCAGGCGCTGCGCAAGGACGGCTCCCGCTGGTGGGCGGAGAATCGGGTAACCCAGACCGTCTGGAACGGTGAGCCCGCCGTAATGGTTGCGGTTCACGATATCACGGCTCGCAAGAACACCGAGGCCTCGCTGCAAGCGAGTGAGGAGCGCTTCCGCAACCTCGTAGAAGGCTCCGTCCAGGGGCTCTGGGTGATTGTCGGATCGACCCCGAAATTCGCCAATCAGGCCTTTGCGGACATTCTCGGCTACAGCGGTCCCGAGGAAGTGCTTGGGGTCGAGTCCATCGATGTTTTTCTGCACCCTGAGGAAGCCGGGCGTATTCCCAGGATGCGAGCGGCGCGCTTGCGGGGTGAGCCTGTGCCCGAGGTGCTGGAGTTACGAGCGATGCGCAAGGACGGCACGACAGTATGGCTGGAAGCCAGGCCGACCATTGTGGAATGGGAAGGTGAGCCGGCCATACATTCGACCGTGGTCGACATCACGGAACGCAAGCACGCGGAAGACATGCTCCGCCGCGGCCGAGACGTGTTGGAGGTCGAGGTCAGGGAGCGAACCCAGGAGCTTCATGAAGAGATAGCCGAACGCAAGGCGGCTCAGGACGAGGCGACACGCGCCAATCAGGCCAAATCGGAATTCCTCTCGTCGATGAGCCACGAGCTGCGAACGCCACTCAATGCCATTCTGGGGTTCGCTCAGCTGCTGCGGGACTTTTCGGAGCAACCGCTCAACGATGAGCAGCGCCTCTATGCCCAACAGATACTCGACGGCGGCCAGCATCTGTTGGCGCTTATCAACGAGGTGCTCGATCTTTCGCGCATCGAGGCCGGCCGGCTCGCTTTGGTCTTGCAGCCTGTCGATGTGGCAAACGCTGTTCAAGAAAGCATGGCGTTGGCCCGGCCCCTGGCCAAAGAACGTGCCATCGCTATGAATGTCGATCCCGTCGGACTGCCTGATGTCGCCGTCAAAGTCGATCCGAGCCGCTTCAAGCAGGTCCTACTGAACCTCCTGTCCAACGCGGTGAAATACAATCGTGACAAGGGTGAGGTAACCGTGGGGGCCGTTGCCGCCGACCCCGCCATGCTTCGGATCTGTGTTAGCGATACTGGGCCGGGCATTCCTGACGAGAAGCGCGAGGAGGTGTTCCGGGCCTTCTCGCGCCTTGGTGCCGAGGCGTCGAAGATCGAGGGCACAGGCATCGGGCTGACCATCAGCCGTCAACTGATGGAAAGCATGGGCGGCAAGCTGGACTTCGACAGCACACTCGGCAAGGGAAGCGTTTTCTGGATCGACGTGCCGATCTCCTCTCCGCATCCATCGAGAGCTTGAAGCGAGGGCTGATCGGGTTGCATTCCGTGGCCGAGTTCGTGGCAGAATGATCATGACCAAGGCAGGGAGGCGGCGATGGCGGAGCAGGCAATCTATCCGAGCCTGAAAGGGCGCGTGGTGTTCGTAACGGGCGGCGGCTCGGGAATCGGGGCGGCGATCGTCGAGGCGCTCTGCCGCCAGGGCGCGCGGGTGTTCTTTGTCGATATCGACCGCGAGGCAAGCGCCGGCTTGGTCGAGCGCATAGACGCCGCCGGGCATGTGCCGCCGGAGTTCATCGAATGCGATCTGCGCAATATCGCGGCGCTGCGGGCGGCTATCGACGGCGTTGTCGAAAAGGCAGGGCCGATCCGCGTGCTGGTCAACAACGCCGCCAATGACGACCGTCACGAGATCGCCGACGTGACGCCGGACTATTTCGACGACCGCATGGCCGTCAACATGAAGCACCAGTTCTTTGCCGCCCAGGCGGTCTCCGCCGCCATGGCGGAGGCCGGCGGCGGCTCCATCATCAATATGAGCTCGATCACCTGGCTGATCGGCTTCACCGGCCTGCCGATCTACGTCACCGCCAAGGCGGCCATCGTCGGCATGACCCGTGCCCTGGCGCGGGAACTGGGACCGCAGAACATCCGCGTCAACGCGGTGCTGCCGGGCTGGATCATGACCGAGCGTCAGGTC
>CAZKTK010000456.1:0-2928 GCA_964555535.1 uncultured Rhodospirillaceae bacterium | reverse complement strand
CGATTCAATGAGGAATCCTATCATCCACGGCGTTTTCACACAGCCAGGGTCAAAACCAGACCCTTAGAAATCGCTAATACAACGGTCGCTGCTGGGGGTAAAGCGGAAGTCGTTAAGCCGCGCTCTGCAAGAGGGGCGTGGCCCGGAAACTGACCGCAGCCACCTTCGTCAAATAGTCGAGCATCACCCTAATCGTCCCAATAGAGCAAGCCCGTGTGATAACAACGCGCATGTCCAAATCGAGTCTCATATAAACTGCCATTGATTTCTGAGACAGTATTCCCACATAGTTTTAAAGGCTAACGAGACAGGCGTGGGAGATGAAGAATTATGCGCATTGGTTACGCAAGGACGTCAACGACAGATCAGCAGGCGGGCTTCGAGGCTCAGATCCGCGACCTGGAAGCCGTGGGCTGCGAGAAAATCTACCAGGAGCAAGTCTCGTCCGTCGGTGCCCGCGATGAGTTGGCCGTAGCACTGGATTTCGTTCGCGAAGGCGATACCCTGGTGGTGACCAAGCTCGACCGCCTGGCGCGCTCCACACGGCACCTGAACGACATAGTGGATCGACTGCGTGGAAAAGGGTCTCACCTTCAGATATTGGACCTCGGCATCGATACCGCCACGCCGACCGGCGAACTGGTGCTGACCGTCATCGGCGGCATCGCCCAGTTCGAGCGCCAGATGATGCTGGAGCGGCAACGGGAAGGTATCGCCAAAGCCAAGGCCGAGGGCAAGTACAAGGGCAGGAAGCCGACCGCGAGGGCCAAGACGCAGGAGGTACTGGAGCTAAAATCCAGGGGCGTCGGCGCTGCGGCCATCGCTGCTGAATTGGGTATTGGCCGGGCGTCGGTATATCGCATCCTGGCAGATGCCGCTTAGCCGAGCCGATGATCCACTGGTGTATTGGCGACGGGGGGTAACTGTCGTTTTGAGTATAGGAGAAAAGTCACAGCTCCTTCGGCGGCCAAGATTGGCCGGAAGCGAGATCGGGGTGACGCGGTTCGTTCGTCGGCCTGCCATGCTCAAGGCGCCATACCTCGATTTGTCCTAGAAGCATGAAGGCAGATATTCGACGTTTGCCGTCCTCATGCGCCATCCTGAGTAGCCGGACGCGCAGATCATTTGAGGCTCGTGCGTGTAACGTGAAGACATTGGGAGATTCCCCGTAGGGTTGTCTCTCGATGAAAGCGTTTTCGAGTTGGTCCCAGACGCCTCGCGGAACTGGCGGAGACTTAGCGTCGTCGATCAAGTTCAGATTGGCGACCAAGGCTTCGGGCGTTCCAAACCGGCCCATGACTTTCGAGAGGACGTGCCGATTGATATCCGACAGGTCGCGATCGCATAATTCCTTCAGACGCGCGGCCACCTCTGACCTGCGTTGAGAAAGTTCCATGAGCCGCGCTACCAGCACGTCCTCGCGACGAGGACGGCGCGTCAACTCGATAGCACTACTGTCCGGATCGACAAAACCCAAGAGCAGTTCGCGTGCGCGCGGTGTATCGAGCGCGGCGATGGCGTTGATGAAAATATCCTCACAATGCTCGAACGTCTGCGCATCGGAGGCGAGCTCGCACAGAAGGTCGATGGCGGCATCGGATCGGCTCTCGCCGAGGGCGGTGATGACCTCGCGTAATTCGTATCCCCAGAGCCGCCGCTTGCCAAGCACGTCGCACATCTTGGCGATCCCTTCCGCTGCGTTATCAATGAAGGGGCAGAGTGCGAGGACGCGTTTCAGAAGGTATCTGTCTGAATCCTGCATCGAATTCTCTGTCCGTTCGAGGACGGAATCTACTAGAGCGAACATGGTGGTCGCGGGCAAGACAACACCCGCCATCAGCAAGCGCTCAGCGGCGTCGAGACAGGTGTATTGGTCCCATCGGCCGGGCAAGGCAATTTCGTCAAGCACCACTGTTTCCGAACCACGTTCGTCAATTGCAGCGAGAGCCTTCGCGAGCTCTTTCAGGCCGGCGGCAGGTTTCTCGTCATCGTCCTGCTCGCGCAGGCGCCTTATTTCGGCATTGAGTGCTGCGGCGAAATGTGTGCGCCGCTGGTCGTCGCGTGGCGGCGGAGTGTGACTTTCACGCGCGGCCCACATCAAGTCGTACCGGAACTTGCGGTCGAAGGAATCCTCCGGCTTGAGCATGAAGTCGCGCGCCATCGCAGCCGCAGCGTCTGAGGCGTACTCCGGCTCAGAAAGCAGTTCAATGAGCACCTGCTCGGCTTCAGTCGGATCGAGCTGCATGACGGCAGCTATATGCCATCCGGCGTAACTCGCGCTACCGCCATTGCCGAGAGGACCATGGTCGCCGGCCGCACTTGCAGCCCGGCCTCGGCGCACCCTCTGGATGTCGGCATGGATAAGTGTCGCCAAGTCCGCCATGTCTTCTGGTTTTCCGACCTGTGCAATCGACGACGCTAGATCGGCCTTCCCTGATCGCATCAATACGAGCCATGCCCTGCCCGACAAGCACCTCAACCTGCCGCAACTTCGTGACAATCTCTTCCGGTTTGTGTCGCTTGTTCGCCATCTCTGATCCTCCGTTTCCTAATTATAACGGTGGACCAAATCAGTGGGGGAGGACCAGGGCGGCGCACAAAACCAGCAGGCCATGCTGCAAAGTTTCGCCAAGTACCGCCACAGCAAGCAGCGCCGCCGGTCGGGCGGAGGGCGCAAATCGTCCGGCGGTAAGCAGACCCGCGATGCGAGCGCTATCATCAGCACGCCTTGGGCCGAGCCGCCGGGCAGACGGGTCGCCGCACGGACGCCGGCAGCCCAGGCGGCGCGAAAAACGAGGCAGGCGCAGCAGCGCCGCCGTGCCATGGCCTGGTTCGAAGCCGGTACCATCGCCCGCCTTCGTTACAAGATGCAGGCGATCCGCCAGAACAAGGGCGCCATTCTCGACCGCATCAAGGAGGAGGCGGCAA
>CAZKTK010000455.1:0-2935 GCA_964555535.1 uncultured Rhodospirillaceae bacterium | reverse complement strand
CCCGGTCCCGGGCGTACCGTTCGTGGGCGGCGGCCAACTCGGCGGGATCGCAGGCGGCCTCGGCGGCCTTCACCCCACCGGTCGACTCGAGCGTGCCGACCCGGGACCGCAACTCGTCGCCGACCAGCCAGAAGCGGGTCGGCATGGGACGTCCGTCGTCGAGCAGCGGATGGTTGCGGATCACCACCGGCGTCCCGGCGGGGTCGTCAACGGGGTCGCGGACCACCACCTCGAAGGCACCTTCGGGTGTCCGACCGAGCAGGTCGGCCACCAGTTCGCGATCCGTTTCGCCCATGGGTCGCCAGCGTCGTGTCCGGTGAGGCCGCGGGCCCGCAGGCTCAGACCAGGATCAGGACGACGACGACCACGGCGGCCACCGCCAGCAGCGTCGGCCCCAGGCGCTTGAGCACCGGCGCGCCGGCTGCCTCAAGCAGGTCCACGGGCTCGACGTCGGCAGCCTCCGCGGCGGGGGCCTGGCCAGCGGGTTCCTCTTCCTCAGCCGCTTCCGGCTCCGGTGCCGCTTCCTCTGCCTCAGCCTCTGTCTCGCCGTCGCCGTCGCCGTCATCGGAAATGATGCGGCGGATCGAAGACAGGATTTCCTCCATCGAGGGTTCCTGCTGGCCGTTGTCCTCAGTCATCGCCATAGGACATTCCTTCGCGTTGCTAACCGCAGCCTATACCAGAGAGCGACAATATCGAAGCTGCCGATGCCATTATGCAACCGCTGCCATATCCCGCTCCTGCCATGACCATAGAAAGCCAGGGTTAATGGCAGCTTAATGCTGACAATACAAAGGGCGTGGGATAACAGCCTGTTACACGGCCATATTGATATGCCGAGGCCAATACCGGCCTAATCCCAATCGAAATCAAGGACATCTACGCCCTCAAAATCCTCGCCAAAGCCGATCCATTTGTCGACGACCGCATCGTAATGCTCGGCCGGGTCGTAGAGGGCCACGGGAAGCCTGAGTGCCGCCGCCGTCATGCCGCCGCCCACTTCCGTCAAGCGGAACACCGCATCGGCTGCCGTCGCCTTGGCCCTGACCAGGGCCACCCGGGCCTCGAACAGCTCCTGTTCCGCGTCGAGCACGTCGAGCACGGTGCGCGCGCCCACATCGGCCTCCTGGCGCACGCCTTCGAGGGCAATCTCGTTGGCGTTGACGGAGGATTCGAGCGCGCGGATGCCGGCCTGGGCCACGGTCTGTTCCTCCCAGGCCTGCTCAGCTGCCTCGCGCACTGCCCGGCGGGCATCGTCCAGCTGCCGACGGCGTTGCACTGCCGTTTGTCGTAGCTGACGCACGCGCGCATATTCGGAGCCCGACTGGTAAAGCGGCACGGTGACGTTGGCGACGATCTGCGCCATATCCGTCTCCTCGAAGAACGAGTTGGGATCCCAGCTGCGCTGTAGCGCGCCGTCCAAAGTCAACTGCGGCATCAAAGCCGCCGCTGCGGCGCTGATATCGAATAGCGCCGCACGCTCGCTGAAGCCGGCGCTGATGATGTTGGGGTTGCGCTGTGCTGCAAACGCCAGTGCCTCGTCTTCCGTGGCCGGCAAGGCCAGCAGCGCTTCGAGGTCCGGAAAGGCCAGTTCGCCCGGCAAGGCACCGACACTGCGTTGATAGTCGGCGCGCGAGACTTCGAGATTGCCCTCGGCGCGGATGCGTTCGGCCGCCGCATCGGCCAAGCGGGCTTCCGCCTGGGCCACGTCGGTGCGCGTCACCTCGCCGACCTCGAAGCGGTCGCGGGTGGCTTGAAGTTGGCGCTCGAGGACCTGTTCGTTGTTGATGCTGAGGCCGACCACGGATTGGTC
This sequence comes from uncultured Rhodospirillaceae bacterium, assembly GCA_964555535.1. Classification (GTDB taxonomy): domain Bacteria; phylum Pseudomonadota; class Alphaproteobacteria; order UBA7887; family UBA7887; genus UBA7887. Next base: position 1,122 of record CAZKTK010000455.1, on the reverse strand, counting down.
GCGCACCACGTTGATATAGGCGATAGCCGTCTCCAGCAGCACTTGCTGTTCTACCGCCATCAGATTGGCGCGGGCTGCGAAGACTTTGTTCTCCGCGGCCACCGTCTCGGCCTCCGTCGCGCCACCGCGCCACAGCGGTTGGGACACAGTGAGCCCCGCAGCGGCCGGCGTGGTGCTGGTGCCGCTCGAAGCACCGGTCGCGGAGGTATTGTTTTGATAGCGCTGACCGACATTGCCGTTGATGGTAACCGTCGGCCGCCAGCCTGAGCGGGCGCGAGGGACGCCCTCGTCGATGGCGCGCAAGGCGGCCCGCTCGGCAAGAAGCCGCGGGTCGCCGGCATAGGCGCTGGCAAGAGACTCCTGCAGGCTTTGCGCGCACGCTGTGCCTGATACCACCACCAGTGCCAGGGCCGACACCACCACCTTGGCCAATCCGTGCGTGCTCACGATAGTATCCTCCCTGCGCGGCCGTGCCGTCTCAAAATACGAATCCCTGGGGTGCCCCAAACCCCGCTAATGTCGGCAATGCCGCATCGAACAGTGCCCGCGACGAGACAATCCCGCCGGACCGTGTGAACAACCTCGCCTGCCCCATATGTCCGCGCCCCCCAGCCACGGCCTGAGATACGACCGCCGCCAGGCGACCGTCCTCTGCCAGTTGATCGAGGATCGCCTGCGGCACCCTCTCTATGCCGCCGTTGATCAGAATGACGTCGTAGGGCGCCTGGTCCGGGCAGCCCCCGGCCAGTTCCCCGTCGATGAAGACGACATTGTCGATATCCATGGCGGGCAGGGCCTCGGCCCCGATAGCGCTCAGATCGACATCGCTTTCGAGTGCGATCACCGTGCCGGCCATGCGGCCCAGGATGGCACTCGAGTAACCGCTGGCACAGCCAATATCGAGCGCCGTATCGTCGCTGCCCGGATCCAGTGCCTGGATCATTCGCGCAAGCACGGCCGGCTCCATGAGATAGCGGCCGTCGGCGATCTCCAGATCCTCATCGACATAGGCGACGGCCTGGTGCGAGCCGGTCACAAAGCGTTCCCGCGGGACCGCCGACATGGCTTCGACGAGTCGCGGATCGGTCACCTTGTTCGGAAGTATCTGGCCCTCGACCATGT
>CAZKTK010000454.1:0-2945 GCA_964555535.1 uncultured Rhodospirillaceae bacterium | reverse complement strand
ATGGCGTGATGGCCTATTTCGGCTGGCCGCGCGCCTATGAGGACAGCGCCCAGCGCGCGGACCCTGGCGGGCCCCGTGCCGCTTGCCGTGCGCGTCGGCATCTCCAGCGGGCCGGTGGTTGTCGGGGAGACCGGCGGCGGCGATCCCTCCGTGGCCAAGGTGGCGGTCGGGGAGACCCCGAACCGGGCGTCCCGCATCCAGGACCTGGCGACGGAGAACAGTGTCGTCATCGGACCCAACACGCGGCGTCTGATCGGCGGCACTTTCGATCTCGAGCCCCTTGGCGCCCAGGACTTCAAGGGCATGGCGGCGTCCGTCGAGGTGTATCGCGTGGTTGGCTTGACCGACACCATCAGCCGCTTCGAGGCGCGCGCCCGCGGCAGCAGCCTGACCCCCTTCGTCGGCCGCGAGTCCGAAATCGCGCTGCTCAGCGAGCGCTGGACGCTGGCCAGGGAGGGCGACGGCCAGGTGGTGCTGCTGTCCGGCGAGCCCCGCGCTCGGCAGATGGGCCAGGGCCAGGAATTGCATTGCCTGACAAAGACCGGCGAGGAAATACCCGTCGAGATAAGTCTCAATGCGATTGATACAGAGGGAGACGTACAGGTGGTGGCCGCGGTGCGCGACATCACGGAACGCAGGCGCACCGAGCAGCAACTGCGTGAGAGCGAGAAGCGTTTTCGGACTGTCGCGGAAGCGACCCCGACCCCGACGGTGATCAACAGGCTTTCGGATGGAAAGGTGCTTTTCGCCAACCTGCGGATCGCATCGATACGGGTCATCCCCTGGCCAACCAGAACCTCTACCTGGCGTAGCTTGCTGACGATCTCTTCGGGCTTGTGACGCTTGATTCCCATGATTGGTCCTCCTCCGATTCCTGATGATAGGACATGGACCAATTCATTGGGGGAGAATCACCCTCATCGGCCACCGTAAACGGATGCCGATCTGCAATGCGTGTTCGTTCTGACAACGCCAACACTGCAGAAATTCTCACCATCCATTTCTCGGTGTTCTCGGCAAATCCTACGCTCAACGGAATCTCACGAAAAGGTGATTGGCCGAGGCGAGCACGACTTAATCTAGATTAAGGGAATATCTAATTCAGCGTATATTTTCTTGATTGTGGTGGAAGTTTCGTCGGTTGCTTTCTCGGCAAAAGCGGTGCCGAGCGATGCATTCGCGTACGCATGACTATAAGGGGAAGGCTCCGTGATGTCTCTGAACGTAAGCTCCGTCATTTGCGGAAGTGTCTTCCTGATGCTTTCGGTTTCTTCTTCAGCCCATGCAGGAAAATATACCGAGGCCGATGTCGCCGATGGCGGCAGCATCCGCGGCTCGGTATCGTTTGTCGGCGAATTGCCCGCAGATGCAGTGGAGCAGATCTCGATCACCAAAGACCCGGACGTCTGCGGCGAGGGCTATCGCGAGGTGGTCTGGGTGGACGTGTCGGACGGCGCCTTGCGCGGCGCCTTCGTCTTCATCGAGAAGATAAAGGAAGGCAAGGCCTGGGCCGAGCCGGACGGCGGCAACTACCTCATCACCCAGAAAGGCTGTCGCTTCCGTCCCTGGGCGCAGGTTGTCAGGCCGGGACCGATCCTGATTCGCAACGAAGATCCAGGGGTGCTGCACAATATCAATACGCGCGAGCTGATCGGCGTCGAGAAAGGGCGCGTGGTCAAGCGGACCATGTTCAATTTCGGTCAGCCCGATCCCGGCGATATCGAGGAAACCATCAAGCCGCGGCGCTCGGCATATATCAGCATCAACTGCGAGGCGCACAACTTCATGTTCGGCTACATGATGGCGCCGGATCATCCCTATGCCGTGGTTGTCGGCGAGGATGGCACCTTCACTATCGATAACGTTCCGGCGGGCACCTATACGCTCAAGGCATGGCACCCGCGACTGGGCATCCGGGAAACGGAAGTCACGGTCGATGCCGGCGGAGCGACTGCTGCCGAGTTTACTTTTTCGTCCAAATAGACGCTGTCAAAGCGCTGGCGGGCGTTTCGCTGGCGCGCGTCTGGGGAGGATGACGTGATGAATAGGCCCGAAACGCTACTGTTAGGCCGAAAGACAACGACAAGTGCGGCGGTCGTCGTGGTGGGGCTTGGCCTCGCCTTTTCTTCGCCCACGGGGGCAGCGGCCGAGCCCTGGCCCGAGATCGGGCCTCTGCCTGCCGCCGATGCCGCCGACCCGGCTGCCGTGGAGATGGGCAAGCGCCTGTTTTTCGACGCGCGTGTCTCGGGCGACGGGGCTATCAGCTGCGCCACCTGCCACGATCCCGCCAAGGGTTTTGGAGATGGCCTGGTGCTATCGAAGGCCTACCCGGGCACGCGCCATTACCGTAATGCACCGACCCTGATCAATGCCCGCTTCAAGGCCTCCTTCGCCGACGTGGGCTGGGGCTGGGCAGGCCAGATGGGTGCCAATCTCAACGACGTCATGCGCGACCAGATCACCGAGACGGTGAGCATGAACATGGACATGCGCATCATGCACGAGCGCATGAAGCAGGACGCGGTCTATGTTGAGATGTGCGCCTCGATCTATGGCGGCGACTGCAGCTCGGGCAAGGCGCGCAAGGCTTTGGTCGCCTTCGTCGAGAGCCTGGTGTCCATCGACGCTCCCTTCGACACGGGCACGATGTCGGACGCGGCCAAGCGCGGCCAGGCACTGTTCGAGGGCAAGGCCAACTGCATCAGTTGCCACAATGGCCCCTACTTCTCCGACGGCAAGCCGCACAACACCGGCGTGCCCGAGAACATGGAGGTCTTCACGGACCCCATCCGCCATCTCACCTATCGCGCCGTGATCCATTCCTACGGCGTGCCGAAGATGGGCATCTGGCGCCGCGACGTCGGCTATTTCATGGTCAGCAAGGATTACGGCGACATCGGCAAGTTCATCACGCCGACCTTGCGCGAGACCGTCTACACGGCGCC
>CAZKTK010000453.1:0-2953 GCA_964555535.1 uncultured Rhodospirillaceae bacterium | reverse complement strand
CACGGCGTGTCTCCTCAGTCGTCATTCAGAAAGCTATAGATATCCGAATTGGAATGAGGAGACATCTGTGACATGCCAGCGATAGCGCGCGTAATGATCGTTGACCAGTTGGGCGTCCAAAGCGGGCTTTCCGCATCCGTGCAATCGCAGGGATTCGAGACCGTCAGCGAAACCGTTGCCATCAGCCCGAGCAGCGTTAGCGCCAAGCATCCGGACCTTGTCGTCATCGACAGCCGCAGCGACCGCGATACGGGGCTGGCACTGACCCGCGCGTTGAAGAACGACCCGGAGACCGAAGCGACCCCTGTCGTGCTGATCGACGACGATATGAGCGCCGACAAGCAGCGCGCGGGCCTCGATGCGGGCGCCACGGACGTCATCGCCGCCCCCAGCAACGACGCGGCCTTCGGCTTTCGCGTGCGCGCCCTGGTCCGCCTCGAAGTCATGCGCGCCGAGCTCGGCCGCAGGCGGAACATCATGGAGCGCTTCGCCATCGACCTGCCGCCGGCCGATCTCGATCATTTGGCAGTGCACGGCTCGCAAATTCTGCTGCTCGGCAATGGCGACGACACCGAGGCGGATATCGTCAAGACGCTTGGCGAAGTCTTCAATGTCGACAGCGTCAGCGATCCCGTGGAGGCGCTGGGCACCGTCGCCACCCGAAAATATGACGCGGTAATCGCGATCGCCGACGACGAGACCACCGATCAGATCGTCGAGTTCTGCGCCGATATCCGCCGCAACGTGACGTTCTTCAATCTGCCGATTATCGCGATCTTGCCGCCGGGCCAGCTGCTCGCGGCCGAGTTGGCCCACCGCGAACGCGTGAGCGACGTTCTGTTCTCACCGGTTTCCGCCGAGGATCTGCGCCAGCAGGCGCTGGTTTGGATCCGCCATTGGCACTACCGCGAGGAGCTGATCAAGGCCGCCCGCGAAACCAAGTCCCTGGTCACGATCGACGGCCTGACAGGCCTCTCCAGCCATGGATTCTTCCGCGATTACCTGGGCGACCTGATCGACGATTGCGCCAAGACCAACAAGACCTTCGCCATGGCGATCATCGAGGTCACGGATGTGGCGTCGATCAACGAGATGTATGGGTACTCTGCCGGCGACCACTTGCTGCGCCAAGTCGGGCAGATCGTAAATCAGCTCGTGCGCGTCGAGGATTTGGCGGCGCGTTTCCGCGGCACCGAGTTTTGCATGCTATTGCCGCAAACCAGCGCAGAGTCCGCCATTCTGGTGTTGAGCCGCGTCAGTGGCGTTATCGCGAACACGGACTTTCTGGTTATGGGCTGCCCCATGCCATCCGCCCGCAATTGCGCAGCGGTCTTGTCACCTACGACCACGACGCCGATGGCAAATCAATCCTGGAACGCGCCCAGGCATCAATGAGATAATGGCACCATAATCGGGTCAGTGGAGACGACGGACATGAGAATCGACGTCATTTCCGATACCGTTTGCCCATGGTGTTTCATCGGCAAGCGCCGTCTTGAGGCAGCTTTGGAAGGATTCGAAGGCGAGCCGCCGGAGGTGGTCTGGCACCCCTTCCAGCTGAACCCGGAAATGCCCGCGGAAGGCATGCCGCGCAGCCAGTATCTGGAGCTTAAGTTCGGCGGACCGAGCCGGGCGGAGCGCGTCTATCGCAGCGTTGCCGACGCGGCAAACGCCGAGGGGCTGCCTTTCGCTCTCGACCGCATTTCGCGGACGCCCAACACCATGGCATCGCACCGGCTTATCCACTTCGCCGGCCTTCACGGCGACCAGGAAAGCGTCGTGGAGGGGCTGTTCAGGGCCTATTTCTTCGATGGCCGCGATATTGGCGATCCCGAGACCCTGGCGGCGATCGCAGCGGAATGCGGCTTGGACGGCGACGCCGCATTGGCCTACCTGCAAAGCGACGAAGATGCGGTGGAGGTCGCCCAACGCAACCGACATGCCCGCAGCATCGGCGTCAACGGCGTGCCCTGTTTCATCATCGATGGCCGTTATGCCGTCTCAGGCGCTCAGGATCCGGAAGTCTTCCAACAGGTTTTCGCCGTCGCTATTCAGGAATCGGCTCAGGCAGCGGAAGCCGCCGAATAGTAAGAGCTACAGCTCCAACAGCCCTCTTTGGATGGCCATCACGACGGCCGAGATCTTGTTGTTTGCGCCCAGCTTGTCCATCGCGTTCTTGGCATGGAACTCAACGGTCTTGCGGGAGATCGACAGGATCTCGCCGATATCCGAATAGGGCTTCCCGGCCTTGCACCATTTCAGGACCTCGATTTCCCTCTCCGAAAGCATGACGTCGTCGATTTCCGGAAAGCGGCATTCTTCGGTCAGTTCCAGAAAACGTGTCCAGGTCTGCACGCTAAGCGAATGCAGCAGGCCCATGCGCTCGGGGTTCGCCGGCTCGGCCACACGGCGGCTGAGACTGAGAATATCGAGCTGATTGCCGGGTCCGTGCATCGGGAATGTGACCCCGGTATGCACGCCTGCGCCTTGGCATTCGTGCATGAGATTGATCTGCGGACGCGAGAGCTCGGCACCCTGCAAGGCGTCATTCCAGAGAAACGGCCGTCGCGCCCGCAAGGCACAGCCGAGAATGGGATCGATCTTGTCCCACTGCTGGTCGAAGTAATATTCCGGGTAGCCGTCGGGAAATTCCAGCCAATGCAGATCGACCACATCACCGCCGTGGACCGACGTCAGCAGGAAATTCTCGTAGCCTTCCTCGGTCGCCACCTCGGCGAATAACCGCCTGAGGTCGTCAACCGACTCAATCCGCTGGCTCAGTTCAACATGGAATTCGTCTGCGAAAACGCTACGGGAAGGACCGTGACAGCCTGTTCACCTTTATGACCGAACGCGATGTGCCGCCGACCAACAACAGTTCTGAACAAGCCATTCGACCCTCAACCACCTTCCGCAAAGTCACCGGCGGATTCCGCTCCAACTGGGGAGCCGA
>CAZKTK010000452.1:0-2953 GCA_964555535.1 uncultured Rhodospirillaceae bacterium | reverse complement strand
CAGGCCCGGACCCGACCACCGCAACCTTCTTGCCGGTCTTCACCTCAGGCACTTGCGGCGTGATCAACCCTTCGCGCCAGCCATGATCGACGATGGCGCATTCGATGGTCTTGATGGTGACAGGCGTGTCCTCGATATTGAGCGTGCACGCTGCCTCGCACGGCGCGGGGCAGATGCGCCCCGTAAACTCCGGAAAGTTGTTGGTGGAATGCAGCGTGGTGACCGCCGCGTCCCACTGTTCCCGATAGACGAGATCATTCCAGTCCGGGATCAAGTTATTCACCGGGCAACCGTTATGACAATACGGAATGCCGCATGCCATGCACCGCGCCGCCTGCCGCCCCAATTCGTCATCGGGTAGAGGCTTGACGAATTCGTTCCAGTTCTTGACGCGCGTATCCGCCTCTTCGTAGCCGCGGTCCTGGCGCTCGAACTCCAAAAAGCCTGTAACTTTGCCCATGTTCTATTCCCTCGGTCCGACGGTCAGGATCATTCGGCAGCGGCGATGCCGGCCACGTCCTGTTCCTCTTTCATCGCAAGCAGCGCCCGTCGGTAATCCCTGGGCATGACTTTGACGAAGTGAGATAGCGTAGTGTCCCAATCCTCCAGCAGCCGGCGCGCGCGCTCGCTGCCGGTGAGAAGGCGGTGCCGCTCGATCAGCAGCCGCAGCCGCTCCGCATCGAAACGCAGCACATCGCCCATGCCGTTGTTATCGGCGCCCAAGGGACGCTGAAGCGGCCGCTCGGGATCGTCCGCGGCGGCAGGGTCGGCGGGTGCAATCCGCTCCAGATCGACCATGGCCGTATTGCAAACGCTCTCGAAGCGATTGTCCGGATCGTAGACATAGGCGATGCCGCCCGACATGCCGGCAGCGAAGTTCCGCCCGGTGGTGTCGAGAACCACAACCACACCGCCCGTCATATATTCACAGCAGTGATCGCCGACACCCTCGACCACAGCAATGGCGCCGGAGTTGCGCACGGCAAAACGCTCGCCGGCGACGCCCTCGAAATAGGCCTGCCCCGCAATGGCGCCGTAAAGGACGGTATTGCCGATGATGATGTTGTCGGTCGGCATCCGCTCGGATCCTTCCGGCTGGCGCACCACGATGGTACCTCCGGCAAGCCCCTTGCCGACATAATCGTTGGCATCCCCGTATAGGGTCATGTTGACGCCATGCGCAAGGAAAGCGCCGAAACTTTGGCCCGCGGTGCCGGTCAGCTGGATCGCAATGGTGTTTTCATCGAGGCCCGCATGGCCGTAGCGCTTCGCCACCTCGCCGGAAAGCATGGTGCCGACGGTACGGTTCACGTTCCGCACCTCGCGCTCGATGCGGACCGACTTGCGCGCCACCAGGGCGGGCTGGGCCGCCTCGATCAGATCCTTGTCCAGCGCCTGGTCGAGATGATGGTCCTGGGTCTCGCAATTGTAGATCGCCACGCCCGGGCGCACGGGCGCCTCATAAAGCAGCCGCGACAAGTCGACACCGCCGGCCTTCCAATGATCAACGGCGCGGCGCATGTCGAGGCGATCGACGCGGCCGACCATCTCGTTGAAGGTGCGGAAGCCCATGCAGGCCATCAGCTCGCGCACTTCCTCGGCGACGAAGAAGAAGTAGTTGATGACATGCTCGGGCTGGCCTCTGAACCGGGCGCGAAGCTCCGGATTCTGGGTCGCGATACCCACCGGGCAGGTATTGAGATGACACTTGCGCATCATCACGCAGCCGGATGCGATCAGGGGCGCGGTGGAGAAGCCGAACTCGTCGGCCCCGAGCAGGGCGCCGACGACAACGTCGCGGCCGGTCCGCAAGCCGCCATCCACCTGCACGGCGATGCGCCCGCGCAGCTCGTTGAGCACGAGGGTCTGCTGGGTCTCGGCGAGGCCGATCTCCCACGGCGAGCCGGCATGGGTGAGCGAGGTCACGGGGCTCGCCCCGGTGCCGCCCTCATAGCCGGATATGGTCACGTGATCCGCCCGCGCCTTGCTGACGCCGGCGGCGACGGTACCGACACCGACCTCGGAGACGAGCTTCACCGAGATGCGGGCCTTGGGGTTGGCGTTCTTGAGATCGTGGATGAGCTGCGCCAGATCCTCGATCGAATAGATATCGTGATGGGGCGGCGGCGAGATCAGGCCGACGCCCGGGGTCGAATGGCGCACGCGGGCAATGTTCCGGTCCACCTTGTGGCCCGGCAACTGACCGCCCTCGCCGGGCTTGGCGCCCTGGGCCATCTTGATCTGGATGTCGTCGGCATTGACGAGATATTCGGTGGTCACGCCGAAACGGCCCGAGGCGACCTGCTTGATCGCCGAGCGCATGGAATCGCCGTTCTCCATAGGCGTGAAGCGGTCCACCTCCTCGCCGCCCTCGCCGGTGTTCGACTTGCCGCCCATGCGGTTCATGGCGATGGCGAGGTTGGTATGGGCCTCGCGGCTGATGGAGCCGAAGCTCATGGCACCGGTAGCGAAGCGCTTGACGATCTCGCTCGCCGGCTCGACCTCGTCGAGGGACAGCGGCGTCTCCGCCTTGCGCAACTCCATGAGCCCGCGAATGGTCAGCAGACGCTCACTCTGGTCGTTGATGCTGCGGGCGAAGTCGCGATACTGGTCCGGCAGGTTGCCGCGCACCGCGTGCTGCAGGGCAGAGACGCTTTGCGGTGTCCAGGCATGATCCTCGCCGCGCAGGCGGTAGGCATAATCGCCACCGACGTCGAGCATCGCGTCATAGATGGGATTGTCGCCGTAAGCAGCGCGGTGGCGCTCCAAAGCCTCGCCGGCGATGACCGGGATATCCGCGCCCTCGATGGTCGAAGCCGTGCCGGTGAAATACTTCTCGACGAAGCTTGAAGCCAGGCCGACCGCATCGAAAATCTGCGCCCCGCAATAGGACTGATAGGTCGATATGCCCATCTTGGACATGACCTTGAAGATGCCCTTGCCGACGGCCTTG
>CAZKTK010000451.1:0-2976 GCA_964555535.1 uncultured Rhodospirillaceae bacterium | reverse complement strand
ATATATATACCATACTTTGGGGCACAGCTGCAAGCGCTGGCGCTGGTGCATGCCGGCAAGCTGACCATGCCCGCGCTGATGGCGCGCCTCAGCGCCACGCCGGCGACCCTGCTCGGCCTCAAACAGGGGCGCCTGGCCGCCGGAGCCCCGGCCGATCTGGTGCTGTTCGACCCGGACACACCGTGGACGATCGATGTCGACAAGCTGCGCAGCAAGTCGCTCAACGCGCCCTATGACGACCACCCGGTGCAGGGGCGTGTGTTGCGCACTGTTGTTCGGGGGCGCAGCGTGTATTCCGCACAGGACTGAGAGCACACAATTGGTGACAGTTACCGATTTCCTACACCGCGGTTGCCGCAACAGCGTGGCGGAAATAGGTAACTGTCACCAATTGTGTGCCGGCGCCGCGAGGAAGCGCTAGGCATGCCCGACCCGCTCGGAGGCATTGCCTATACCTGGCCGCTCTATCTCACCGCGCTGATCGCCTATCTGATCGGCGCCATCCCGTTCGGGCTGCTGCTGGCGCGCCTTGCCGGGCATGGGGACATCCGCAAGATCGGTTCCGGCAATATCGGCGCCACCAACGTGCTGCGCACCGGCAGCAAGCGCCTGGCCGCACTGACCCTCCTGCTCGATGCGGGCAAGGGTTGGGCAAGCGCGGCGATAGCGGGCTATTGGGGACCGGACGCAGCCGTTGTGGCCGGGCTCTTTGCCGTGCTCGGGCACATGTTCCCGGTCTGGCTGCGCTTTCGCGGCGGCAAGGGAGTGGCGACGGTGCTCGGCGTGATCGCGGCCCTGGCCTGGCCAATCGCGCTGGCCTCGGCAGCGTTGTGGCTTGTCACCGCCGCTCTGTTCCGCTTCTCATCTCTCGCCTCGATGGTATCGGTCGTGACGGCACCGCCGCTGCTGGTCGGCATGCTCTCCTTACAGCGCGATGGTGATCTGCCCTATTGGCTGCCGGGCGAACCGCAACATGTGGAGCTCTTCGCCGTGCTGGCGGCGCTGGTGCTGCTGCGCCACCACGCCAATATCCGCCGTCTCGTCACCGGCAAGGAACCGCGTATCGGCCGGCGCGAAGAGTAACTATTCGTCGAGCGTATTCGAGACACCGCTAACGCGGGTCTGACGCATCAGGCGGCGATACTTGTCGGCATCGTAACCGTTGCCGCGATGCAGCAGGCAACGATTGTCCCAAATCACCACTTCGCCGGGCGTCCAGGCGTGAGTCCAGACGTGCTCGTCAGCCGTGGCCCGCGCCTGCAGATCGTCAAGCAGGGCACGACTGTCCGTCTCCGACCAGCCGACGATGCTCTTGGCGTGAGAGCCCACATAATAATTCTTGCGGCCGTTGCGCGGGTTGGTGCGCACCAGCTTCTGCTCCACCGGCGGCAGCGAGGCCGCGTGCGAAGGCGTTACCGCATCCGGCCCAACCTTGCTGCGGGAGAAGACGTAGTCGTGGATCGCATGCAGCGGGTCGATGCGCCGCTTTTCTTCGTCGGACAGACGTCCATAGGCTGCCCGCGCGCTGACGAACAGCGTCTCGCCGTCCTCGGACGGCACTTCGTAGACGCCCATGATCGATACATAGCTCGGCACCTGGCGAAACGAGGAATCCGAATGCCACATGTTGTTGCCGGTCAGGCGAACGATCTTGATGTGATCGTTGCCGAGCGCGGTACCGTCGTCCTCGACATTCCCGATCGTGGCAAAGTAGTCGACGATGCCGCTCTGGCCGAGCTTCAGGTGGTTCGCTTCGGGCTCGCCGAGCGCGCGGGTCAGTGCCAAGTGGCGCTCGTCGTCGAACGCCTGATCCGGAAAACAGAGAAAGGAATACTCGTCGATGGCCGCGTGGAGCGCCTCCACTGCCTCGCCCGAAAGCGGCGCGCCGAAATCGATGCCCGATACTCGGGCGCCGAACTCCTCGTGCAAAGGCTCGAAGCTTAGCGCTGCCATGACGGCACCTCCTTACCTCGGGAGTGTGCTCTCTCCCATCAGATATTCATCGACCGCGCGGGCGCATTGCCGGCCTTCGCGGATTGCCCACACGACGAGCGACTGGCCGCGCCGCATGTCGCCGGCGGCAAACACCTTCTCCACCGAGGTGTGGTAGTCCTGCGTGTCGGCCCGCACGTTCCCGCGCTGATCGAGGGCGACACCGGACTGGCTGATCATGCCCTTCTGGCGCGGCCCGAGAAAGCCCATGGCCAGCAGCACCATGTCGGCCTCGAGGCGGAACTCGCTGCCCTCGACCTCGTTCATCTGGGTGCGCCCGGTGTTGTCCTTGGTCCACTCGACGCGCACGCATTCGATGGCCTCGACGTTGCCGTTCGACCCGACGGCGCGCTTGGTGACCACCGACCAGTCGCGTTCGGCACCCTCTTCCTGGGACGAAGACGTGCGCATCTTGAGCGGCCAGTCAGGCCAGGTCATGGCCTTGTCTTCCTTCTCGGGCGGGCGCGGCATGATCTCGAGCTGGGTAATCGACTTGGCGCCCTGGCGGCGCGAGGTGCCGATGCAGTCGGAACCGGTATCGCCGCCGCCGATGACCACGACATGCTTGTCCTTGGCGCTCAGGGTGCCCTCGGGCGCCGCGACCTCCTCGCTGTCGCCGGCAACGCGCTTGTTTTGCTGCCTGAGGAAATCCATGGCGAAATGGACACCGTCCAGATCGCGGCCCTCGACTTCGAGATCGCGCGGATGCTCCGCACCGCCGGTGAGCGCGACGGCATCGAAGTCGGTCAGCAGCCCATGCATGGGCAGATCGTTGCCGACCTCAACGCCGGCGCGGAAGGTTACACCCTCTGCCTCCATCTGCGTCATGCGTCGATCGATCAGCGACTTTTCCAGCTTGAAATCGGGAATGCCGTAACGCAGCAGGCCGCCGATACGGTCGTTTTTCTCGAACAGGGTGACATCGTGGCCGGCGCGGGCAAGCTGCTGCGCGCACGCCATTCCTGCAGGCCCGGACCCGACCAC
>CAZKTK010000450.1:0-2988 GCA_964555535.1 uncultured Rhodospirillaceae bacterium | reverse complement strand
CCAAGACAAACGGGAATCCCAATTGCGATTCCCTCAAATTGTGAAACGCTCTAGGCGACGAAGTATGGGCGAAGATCACATCGGATGAAAATCCCGGGGAAAGACTCGTCGTCTATTTCGAGGCCGAGGGCGAGAACTACTTGGTGGCCCACGCGCCGACGCGAAACAACGAGATCAATATATACATGACGCGACTTTCGGGTCTGCAGATCGACATGCTGCGGTCTGCTTGACGCAACGCCCCTATGCCCGCTCCGCGCCGTAATAGAGCGTCACCGTGTGGGTTGCCTCCGCGAAGAACAGCCAGCGCTGGATGAGCATGCCGGCGGTCGTCGCCAGCGCCGCGACGGCCAGCGCGATGGCGCCTGCGGTGAGCGGCAGCACGAGGGTCAGCAGGGCGAGTGCCGCCGGCAACGCGAAGCCGAGCAGCTCGGCGACGTGGCGAAGCTTGCGCGCGTGGCGGCGCGCAATGACGAAGCCCATCTCGCGCTGCAGGTAGTTGGTCTCGGTGTGCGCCGGCTCGACTGCCGTGGCGACCGCACCTACCAGGCCCAACGCGTCGGCCACCGTGTGGCGAATCGGCGCGGTGTCCACGTGGTGCCAATAGAGACGCACGATCAGCCAGCAGCCGGTGATGGCCACGACCAGGGGCGCGACCAGGAAGGGCGGATCGTAGCCGAGCAGGCGGGTCAGCGCTGCGATCCACACCAGGCCGCCGGTGCCGGCGCTGATGCCGTAGAGCAGTATCGTGCGCAGGCAGTGCCATTCGCGGATGGGTTTTAGCGAGGCATAGATCATGGCGGTGCAGATGACCGTGACCAGGGCCAATGCCGCCATCAGCAGCGAGGCCGGCAGCATCCACCCCGCCAGGCGGTCCGGGTAGAGCAGGCTGGCGGCGAGCAGCAAGGCGGGCGGATAGACCGCGATCGCGGCAACGCCCTCCCGCGCCAGCCATGACGAGCGCCATTGGGTAAGGGCGCGCCAGGCGCGCTCGGGGCGCCCGAGATGGAAGGTCGACGACAGCAGGCCGACGGTGATCAGGGTCAAGGCCACGCCGATCACCACCAGGCCGAGCAGGGCGCTCGGTCGCATGGCGAGGGAATGCAGACCAAGCCAGAACAGCATGCCATAGCCCGTGCCGGAGCTGACCGTGAAGAGAATGACGGAAAAAGCGGGATGCATGGCGGGCCTATCGGGAAAACAGCTTGTCGACCCACTGCAACAGCTTGCTCTCCGGCTCGCCGGTGGCTTCGAGCGGGGCTGCGCCCATCTCCACGGGCTTGCGCGGCGGCAGATAGCGGTTGGTGGGGCGGTAGCCGAGCTCGGCCAGCGGCGCGGTGCCGCCCCGTGCCTCGACCAGTTTGGAAACGAGCGAGTCGGGATCGCCGAGATCGCCGAAATGCCGTGCCTTGGCGGGGCAGGTGCGCACGCAGGCTGGTTCGCGCTCGGCTTCCGGCAGGGTCTGGTTGTCGATGCGGTCGATGCAAAGCGTGCATTTCTTCATCACGCCGTTCTGGCTGTCGAACTCGCGCGCCCCGTAAGGGCAGGCCCAGCTGCAGAGCTTGCAGCCGATGCATTTGCTTTCGTCGACCAGGACGATGCCGTCCGCCTCGCGCTTGTAGGAGGCGCCCGTGGGGCAGACTGTGACGCAGGCAGCGTTCTCGCAATGTAGGCAGGAGCGCGGAAAGGAGAGCGTGCGCGTGCGCCCGTCATCGTACTTTGCCTCGAAGCCGTGCACCCGGTTGAGCCAGACGCCGTCGGGCGCCGTGCCGTAGGGGTCCGTATCCGGCAGCGGCGCGGTGATGCCGGCCGAGTTCCAGCCCTTGCAGGCCACCGCGCAGGCCTGGCAGCCGACACAGGTGTCGAGGTCGATGACCAGGCCGAGGCGCTTCGGTGTCGGCTGTGCGGGCAGGCTGGTCATCGCTCCTCTCCCGGGCGCAGTCGCGACGGCGCGAATTGCGGCTCGGTATGGGGCTCTGTCTCGCCCGCGGGCTCGACGCGAACCTTCAGGTCGTACCAGGCCGCCTGGCCTGTCAGCGGGTCGGAATTGCTCTTGCGCCCCTCGCCGGGCAGCACGTCGGGGATCAGGTGGTTGAGCAGGAAGCCCTCGCGGCTTTCCGGACCGTCCTTTGCCAGGGACCAGGTGCCCGAGCGCTTGCCGATGGCATTCCATGTCCACACCGTGCCGGGCTCGACACCGTCCATCAGCCGTGCCCGCGCCTTGACGCGGCCAAGCTCGCCGATCACCCAGACCCAGCTTTCGTCCTCGATGCCGAGCGCCGCGGCGGTCTCGCGGTGGATGTGGAGACGGTTGCGCGACGTCAGCTGCCGCTGCCAGGCGTTCTGCGAGCCCCAGGAGTGATACATGTGCATCGGCCGCTGGGTCACCGCGGCGAGCGGATAGGCCTCGTCGTCGTCTGCCACGGCATACCACGTCGGCAGCGGGTCGAAGGCGCGCACGATGCGGTCGCGCAGGGCGTCCGGCGGCTGTACCGGGCCGTGCCCCTCGGCCGCCAGGCGGAAGCGCTGCAGGGGCTCGCTGTAAAGCTGCATGACGATGGGCTCGGGCGAGCCGATATAGCCCATGCCCACGGCCCATTCGAGATAGGCCTTGTTGGCGTGCTTGAAATAGCGCTGCTCCGGCTCGAGCTCGTGATGCCAGAAGCAGCCGTTCTCGATATAGCGCTGCAATTGGTCCGGGTTGGGCTCGCCCCGGCCGTGGTCCGAGCCGTCGCCGCGCCAGCCCGAGAGTGCGCCGATGCCCGGTTGGCGCTGGTGGTTGACCAGATAGTCCGCATAGCCCCCGGGATAGAGCGCCGCGCCGTCGTCATCGACCATGCCCGGCAGGCCGAGCCGCGCGCCGAGATCGAGCAGCACGTCCTGGAAAGGCCGCACGTCGCGCTCGGGCGCGATCACGGGCTGGCGGATGGCATCGCACGGCCCGTCGGCATGGCTGATCGGCCGGTCGAGCATGGAGACCGCGTCCCA
>CAZKTK010000449.1:0-3010 GCA_964555535.1 uncultured Rhodospirillaceae bacterium | reverse complement strand
TCGGCGGCCACCACCAGGACGACGATGTCGGTGGTGCCGGCGCCGCGCTGGCGCATCTGCGTAAAGGCGGCATGACCCGGCGTGTCAAGGAAGGTGATCTTGGCGCCGGACGCCATGTCCACCTGATAGGCACCGATATGCTGGGTGATGCCGCCGGCCTCGCCGCCGGCCACATCGGTGGCCCGCAGCGCGTCGAGGAGCGACGTCTTGCCGTGGTCGACATGGCCCATGACGGTAACCACGGGTGCGCGCGGCAGCAACTGTTCGGCGCTGTCCTCGGGCCCGCTGAGACCGACCTCGACATCCGCCTCGCTGACGCGCTTGATGCGATGGCCGAACTCGGACACCACGAGCTCCGCCGTGTCGGCATCGATAACCTGATTGACGGCCGCCATCACGCCCATCTTCATCAGCGCCTTGACCACCTCGCCGCCACGCACGGCCATGCGATTGCCGAGCTCCTGCACGGTGATCGCCTCGGGAACAACAACTTCACGCACGACCTTGCGCACCTCGCCTGTCTGACGGCCTGCGGCCGCACGCTTCTCGCGCTCGCGGGCGCGGCGCACCGATGCCAGGCTACGCTGGCGCTCTTCGTCGCTGAGCGCCTGCACGACGGTCAGCTTGCCTGTGCGCCGGCGCTGATCGCGGCGCTCTATGGAAAGACGGTGGCCATGACCCTTGCGGCGGCGCTGCTGCGCCGCGGCACTCTCCTCGGCCTCCGGCTCCTTGCGCCGCGCGGGCGCCTTGGGCTTGGGCTTGGGCGCCGGCTTCTCGGCCTCTGCCGGCGGCTTCGCCGCGGCTTCCTTGGCGGCGGCCTCCTGACGCACCTTCTCGGCTTCCTCGGCGGCACGCTCCTCCGCCTCGCGCCGTGCGGCTTCCTCCGCCTCAGCCTGTCTGCGCGCCTCTTCCGCGGCCTGCTCCTTGCGCTGGCGTTCGGCGTCCGCTTCGTCCTGGCGCGCCGTCTCGAGGGCGCGAGCGCGCGCTGCACGCTCTTCGCCGGTCAGATGACTCGGCGTGGCCTCCGGTGCCGCCACTTCCGTTTCGACGGGCGCCTCGGGCTCGGCCTCGGCACGCCGGGTGACCTCGGACATCTTGCCCGAATCCCCGCGCTGGAAGGTGCGCTTCTTCTTGACCTCGACCTGGACGGTCTTGCTGCGGCCATGGGAGAAACTCTGGCGAACCTGTCCGCCTCCCACCGTCTTGCGCAGCTCGAGCTTGCCCGGTCGCGAAAGGCCGAGGGTCTTCTTCTCGCCGTTATCCTTGTTCTCGCTCATCTTCGCCCTTCGGCCTCCTTCAGATTCGCTTCGCGCTGCCGGCCTCTGCCACGCCACCACGAAAACCCGCCAGCCTTCGCATCTCATTGAGGAACAGATCGCTGAGGCGCCCATGCCGCAGAGCGACATGAACCGCATCCTCGCGACCGAGCGCCACGCCAAGCTCGGCCCGGCCCAACGCGCTTACCAGCGCCGGGGCCGGCACGGCCGCAGCAACCAGCCGCGCTATCTTGGCCGCACCGTCTTCGGCGCCGTCGCGCGCCTCGGCAATCACACTGGCCTCGCCCGCCGCCAAACAGCCGCGCACTTTCTCCATGCCCGCAACCGCCAGACCGGCGCGCTTCGCCAAGCCAAGCAATTCCCGACAGCGGCGTGCCAACAAAGCCTCTATCCGATCGGCCATATCCGCGGCCGGACGCCCGAGGCGGGACAACCGCCCCTTGGCAACCGCACGCTCGACCAAAGCGCGTTCCGCACAGACCCACAAGCCACGGCCGGGCAGAGACATTTCGATATCGGGAACGACGGCACCATCCGGCGCCGCGACAAAGCGGATCAGCTGCCGCTTGTCGAGCCTCCGGCCGCTGACCGCGCAGCAGCGTACCGGCTCTTTCTCAACGGCCGTTGTCTTTGCCGTCGCCACCACCGCTCTCCGATCCCGCTCACTCGCCGGACGCCGCGGACGGCGCCTCTTCGGCAGTGTCGCCAGTGCCCTCTTCGGACGGCTCGTCCGGGAACCAATGGGCGCGGGCACTCATGATCACTTCGCCGGCGACCGTTTCGTCAATGGCACTCTCGCCGACGATCTCACGCAGCTCGTCGATGGCCAAATCGCCAAGATCGTCAAGCGTCTTGACCCCGGCCTCGCCAAGCGCCACCAGCATGGTGGGATTGAGCAAGTCGAGGGCGGCCAGCTCGTCGTCGACGCCAAGCTCCTGGCGCTTGCTGCTGAGGTCGGCGTCGCGCCGCTCGAGATAGTCGCGGGCCCGGGCCCGCAACTCCTCGGCGATATCCTCCTCGAAGCCGTCGATCTCGGCCAGCTCCTCGACGGGCATGAAGGCCACCGCCTCGACCGAGGAGAAACCCTCGGTGACCAGCAGATGGGCAATCACCTCGTCGACGTTCAGGGCCTCCATGAAGAGCCCGGAAACCTCTTGCATCTCCTCGCTGCGGCGCTCGGACTCCTGCGCCTCGGTCATGATGTCGATGTCCCAGCCGGTCAGCTGCGAGGCCAGCCGCACGTTCTGGCCGCGCCGGCCAATGGCGAGGCTGAGCTGATCGTCCGGCACCACCACTTCGATGCGCTGATTGTCCTCGTCGAGCACGACCTTCGTCACCTCGGCGGGCGCCAGGGCGTTGACGATGAAAGTCGCCGCATCCGGGTTCCACTGGATGATATCGATCTTCTCGCCCTGAAGCTCGTTCACCACCGCCTGCACGCGGCTGCCGCGCATGCCGACGCAGGCGCCAACCGGGTCGATGCTCGAATCGTTCGACAGCACGGCGATCTTGGCGCGGCTGCCCGGGTCGCGCGCCACCGATTTGATCTCGATGATGCCGTCGTAGATCTCGGGCACTTCCTGGCTGAACAGGCTGGCCATGAATTCGGGCCGCGCCCGCGACAGAAAGATCTGCGGTCCACGCAGCTCCTGGCGCACATCGTAGATGAAGGCGCGCATACGGTCGCCGTTGCGGAAATTCTCCCGCGGCAGGGATTCGTCGCGGCGCATGAT
>CAZKTK010000448.1:0-3012 GCA_964555535.1 uncultured Rhodospirillaceae bacterium | reverse complement strand
TCAATCTCGGCGATGTCTTCGAGCAGGAAGACGGAACGATCTACGGTGACGGCGTCAATGTCGCGGCAAGACTGGAAAGCCTTGCCGAGCCCGGCGGCATCTGCCTCTCCGGCAGCGCGCACGAACAGGTCGATGGCAAGACCGATCTGGCTTTCGAGGATCTCGGCAACCATGAGGTCAAGAACATCGCCCGTCCGGTTCACGCCTATCGTATCGCTGGCGAGAACGCGACCGACGCGGCCGAGCCCGCCAAGGCTCTCTCGCTCCCCGACAAGCCGTCCATTGCGGTCCTTCCCTTCGACAACCTGTCGGGCGATGCCGAACAGGAGTACTTCGCCGATGGCGTCGCCGAGGACATCATCACAGGGCTGTCCAAGATCCGCTGGCTGTTCGTTATCGCGCGAAATTCGTCCTTTACCTACAAGGGACAGACCTTCGACGTGAAACGGGTTGGTCGCGAGCTCGGCGTGCGCTATGTGCTGGAAGGCAGCGTGCGACGGGGCGGCAATCGCGTACGCGTCACCGCACAGCTTATCGAGACCGAAAACGACCATCACGTCTGGGCCGACCGCTATGACGGTACGCTGGACGATATCTTCGAGCTTCAGGATGAGATCACAGCGAAGGTCATCAGTGCGCTGGGTCCTGAGCTGACCATGGCGGAGGTTGCCCGCACGGGCCAGGGGCGCAGCCGGGATTTCAACGCCTGGGACCTCTATCTCCAGGCTCTGCCGCACGTCTACCAGCTCGACGAGGCCGGATTCGATCGGGCGGTCTCCCTGCTTGGCGAAGCGATAGAGCGAGACCCTTCCTTTTCCAACGCCTATGCATTATTGGGAGGCTGCCATACATTAGCCGCCTATCACGGTTGGGGCGGCCGGGTCAGCGAGACCGCCGCAAAAGCGATCCAGTATGCCGACAGGGCGACCGAGCTCGACCCTCAGAATCCCTCGGCCCACGAATCCCAGGGCTGGGCGCGCTCCATTTTTGGCCCGCAGGAAGGGGCTATCGCCTCGCTTCGCCGGGCCCTTGAATTGGACGCCAACGCGACGGGCGCTTGGGCCGATATTGCAATGGCCTACGGCCTCGCCGGGCAGACGAAAGAGTCCCTGGCCGCGGTGGCGAAAGCCAGGCGAGGCAGCCCTCGAGACCCCCTGGTGTGGAAATGGACGTTGGCCGAATCCATCGCCGCATTCGCCGATGAAAGGTTCGAAGACGCTCTCGAAAGCGGCAAAGCGACGATACAACTGCAACCCCGCTATTTTGGCGGCTGGACGCTATCGGCCGCCTCGGCGGGGCTCCTGGGATACGATGAAGACGCGCGCGACGCGGCGGCCAATCTGCTCGATCTCATCCCGCGTTTCAAAATTCGCAGTGTCATCAAGAATCCCATGTTCGAACGCCCGGACGACGTTGCCCGTCTGCTAACAGGGCTGCGCAAGGCGGGCCTGCCCGAGTAACGGCGAAGCCACCCGCAACGCCAAGCAAGCCTTTGCCCCCTAGAGCCCTTCTGGAATGACCGCCGTCGCTTCGATCTCGATCAGGCCGGGCGCATCGAGCAGGTCGGCGACGAACAGCATCGACATGGCGGGATAGGAACGGCCCATCAGTTCGCGCCAAATCGGGCCGAGTTCTGCGCGAGCCGCGAGATAGGCGGCCTTATCGGAACAAAAGCATGTCATGCGGCAAATGTGCTCAGGCCCGCCGCCGGCCTTCCGCACGACGGCGAGCACATTGCGCAGGGCCTGGGCGAATTGCGGCACCAGTTCGGTGCTCTCGAATTCCTGGCGCTCGTTCCAGCCGACCTGCCCGGCCACGAACAGCATGCGTCCGGCAGGGGCGAGAATGCCATTGGCATAACCGATTGGCTTGGCCCAGCCATCGGGTTCAACAGGCATCATGGGCGGTTCCTCCGGTGCAAGTGCGGTTGTCGTTGCGGCTAAAAGCGTATTGTGGTACGACAATACCATAATTGCCGTCGCGAATATCGCCCAACGAGGCTCGGCCTGCCATGTCGGTAAAGGACATCGTCGATCGCTGCGAGGCCCTGTTCGAGGACCTGTCCTTCGGGTCCGTGCAGCGCTGGAAGGCGGAAGCGCCCGACCGCAAGGCGATCGGCTACATGCCGATCTACGTACCCCTTGAGATCATTCATGCCGCCGGCATGCTTCCCGTCGGCATTCTCGGGGGCGGCGACCGTATCGAGGTCATCCACGGCGACGCCTATTATCAGAGCTATATCTGCCGCATCCCCCGCTCGACCATCGAGCTTGGCCTGACCGGCCGCCTCGATTGCCTCGACGGCATGCTGTTCCCCAGCATCTGCGATGTGATCCGCAATCTCTCTGGCATGTGGCAGATGCTGTTCGCTGACAAATATGTGCGTTATTTCGACGTGCCGCAGAATTTCAGCGATGCGGTCGGCGGCAACTACTACCGCAACGAGCTCGAGGTTCTGCGCGACGACCTCGCCCGCGTCGCCGGGCGCGAGATCACGGACGAAGCGCTGGCCGACTCGATCCGGGTCTATAACGACAACCGCGCCGCGGTGCGCGCCGTCTACGACTATCGCGCGGAGAAACCCTGGCAGGCGCTGACCTCGGAAGTCTATCTGCTGATGCGCGCGGGCATGGTGCTGCCGGTCGAAGAACATACTGCGCTGCTCGGTGAATATCTCGAGGCCGTGCGCGCGGAGGAGAGGCCGATGCGCGACAATTGCCGCATCGTGCTCACCGGCACCTTCTGCGAGCAGCCCCCCCTGGGCATGATCCGCTCCATCGAGATGGCCGGCTGCTATGTGGTCGACGACGACCTGATGCTGGTGAACCGCTGGCTGACGCAGGACGTCTCGCCCGAAGGCGATCTCCTGGCCAACCTGGCCGATGCCTTCCTGCACCACTCGAAGGAGACCTCGGCCAAGTATGTGCCCGACCGCGCCGACAAGGGCCGGCATCTCGTCGATGCGGTACGCGACTCCCGGGCCGAAGGCGTGATCTTCGCCTCGCCCAGCTT
>CAZKTK010000447.1:0-3021 GCA_964555535.1 uncultured Rhodospirillaceae bacterium | reverse complement strand
TGGCGAATCAGGCTCCCGAGTGGCAGGTCATGGTGACGTTCGGTTTCGCACGTCGCGGCTCTGTGCTGGATGTGGAATCCGCAGGGCGAAACGGTGGCAAGTGTGTTTACGACGCGGCGCGGATTCTGCACCGCTCGCGCATGATCGCCTATGCTGCCGACGCCCGCCGTCAACGCTTTCCGGACGAGACATCCTTCGATTATGCGCCGCTTGCCGATGGCGCTGACGCCTGTCGCTAGGACACGACCGCACTCGCGGATATCGCCGACTATCACCACGACGATCTGATCATATGAGCTGAGGTAGCGGACGCGCCCGCTGCAGCGGTATCGCCGCCGCTTGAAATCGGTTTGACCGCCCGTATCCCATGGGTCACAATCCTTCTCAGGGATGAGAGAGGAGGGCAGTGTGCAAGGGCAACATGCCATTGCGCCGCATTCTGAGGTGGAGCCAGGGGGTGCGGTGTCGCCGGAGGGCCGCTTGCGGGCGGGCTTTTATCGGCTGCTGGCCACCCTGTTCTCGCACGCGCCCGGCAGTGATCTCTTGCGCCAAATCGGCACGGCGACGGGCGATGACACTGCGCTCGGCCATGCCGTGTCAGCCTTGGCGGCAGCGGCCCGCGACACCGACCCGCAGGAGGTTGGCGCCGAGTTCGAGGCCGTCTTCGTGGGCTTCGTCGAAGGCGAGGTCGTTCCCTACGCGTCTCACTATCTTACCG
This sequence comes from uncultured Rhodospirillaceae bacterium, assembly GCA_964555535.1. Taxonomy (GTDB): domain Bacteria; phylum Pseudomonadota; class Alphaproteobacteria; order UBA7887; family UBA7887; genus UBA7887. The sequence goes on along the minus strand of CAZKTK010000447.1, from coordinate 2,303 downwards.
GGTTTTTGTACGATCGCCCCTTGGCGCATCTGCGTGATGACATGCGCCGGGCGGGTCTCGCCCGGGCGGAAGGCGTTGCCGAGCCGGAGGACGGAATCGGCAGCCTGTGCGAACTCATGGCCGTATCGATCGATGGCAGCCTTGGTGGCAAGGCGAGCGACGAGGACCAGCGCGCCATCTTCGAAGCCCATATCGCACCCTGGGTCGCGCATTTCTGCAGCGACCTGGAGGCAGCGCCGTCGGCACGCTTCTACCGATCTGTCGCGCGGCTAGCCAAGGTATTCTTTGACGTGGAACATGAGGTGGTTTTGTTAACAAAATAGATTAATAAGGTTAAAACAACCTTGTTGTAAGGAGTTGAGGGGAAATGACGATCCATCGAGATGAAGAGCGTAAGGCGCAAGGCCTGCACCGGCGCGATGTGCTGAGGGGGCTGGGCGTTGTCGGTGTTGCCGCGGCCGGCGCAGGGGCGGCGGCTGGCGTGCCCGAAGCGGCCGAGGCGGCCGAGACCGGGGCGGATCAAAGGGCCGGACGATACCGCGAAAGCGCGCACGTCGTGCGCTACTACGAACTTTCGCGCTTCTAGGGCGCAGGCAATTCAGGGTCAGGGAAACTATCATGCTCAGTAAGCGCAAATCCTCCGCGGCAGCCGGCGGCAAGCTTCGCCAGGTGGTCAATGGCGTGACCTCCACCGGGGTCGGTCGCCGCGAGTTCCTCAAGGCATCCGGCGTTGCTGCGGGCGGCATCGCTGCGCTTGGCGGCAGCCTGCCTTTGACGCGCATCCGCAAGGCCGAGGCAGCGGTCGGCGACGGAGGCGGCGAGGCCGAGAGCATCAAGTCGGTCTGCACCCACTGTTCGGTCGGTTGCACGGTCGTCGCCGAGGTTGAGAACGGTGTTTGGACCGGTCAGGAGCCGGCCTTCGATAGTCCCTTCAATCTCGGCGGCCATTGCGCCAAGGGCGCCAGTGTGCGCGAGCACGCCATCGGCGAGCGCCGCCTGAAATATCCCATGAAGCTCGAAGGCGGCGCCTGGAAGCGCATGAGCTGGGACGACGCCATCAACGAGGTCGGTGACCGCTTGTCGGCAATCCGCGAGACCGCCGGCCCCGATTCCGTCTACTGGCTCGGCTCGGCCAAGCATTCCAACGAGCAGGCCTATCTGTTCCGCAAGTTCGCGGCCTTCTGGGGCACCAACAATGTCGACCACCAGGCCCGTATCTGCCACTCCACCACTGTAGCCGGCGTCGCCAATACTTGGGGCTACGGCGCCATGACCAACAGCTACAACGACATCCATAACGCCCGCGCCATCTTCTTCATCGGCTCGAACCCGGCCGAAGCGCACCCGGTGGCGTTGATGCACATCCTCAAGGCCAAGGAGCAGAACGGCGCCAAGGTCATCGTCTGCGACCCGCGCTTCACACGCACCGCAGCCCATGCCAACGAGTATGTGCGCTTCCGTCCGGGCACCGACGTGGCCCTGGTCTGGGGCATTCTCTGGCACATCTTCGAGAACGGCTGGGAAGACAAGGATTTCATCCGCCAGCGCGTCTACGGCATGGACATGGTGCGCGACGAGGTCAAGCGCTGGACGCCTGAGGAAGTCGAGCGCGTGACCGGCACGCCGGGCTCGCAGTTGGAGCGCGTCGCCCGCACGCTGGCCATGAACCGGCCGGGCACCGTGGTCTGGTGCATGGGCGGCACCCAGCACACCAGTGGCAACAACAACACCCGGGCCTACTGCATCCTGCAGCTGGCGCTCGGCAACATGGGCACCGCGGGCGGCGGCACCAACATCTTCCGCGGGCATGACAATGTGCAGGGCGCCACCGACCTCGGCGTTCTCTCACACACCCTGCCCGGCTATTACGGCCTCTCCACGGGCGCCTGGAAGCATTGGTCGCGGGTCTGGGATGTGGACTACGACTATGTGCTTGGCCGCTTCGCCAGCCAGGACTTGATGGAGACCAAGGGAATCACGGTCTCGCGTTGGTACGACGGCGTGCTCGATGCCGACAATGTGGAGCAGCCCAATCCGATCCAGGGAATGGTCTTCTGGGGCCATGCGCCGAACTCGCAAACACGCCTGCCGGATATGAAGGAGGCGATGGCGAAGCTCGACACCCTGGTGGTGATCGATCCCTACCCGACAATGACCGCGGTGATGCACGACCGTACCGACGGCGTCTATCTGCTGCCGGCGGCGACGCAGTTCGAGACCTATGGCTCGGTGACCGCCTCCAATCGCTCGTTCCAATGGCGCGACAAGATCGTCGAGCCGCTGTTCGTGGCGCGCACCGACCA
>CAZKTK010000446.1:0-3026 GCA_964555535.1 uncultured Rhodospirillaceae bacterium | reverse complement strand
AGGTCGAGCCCAGGGTATGCATCTTGACCAGCGGCGTCAGGTGGCCCGTGTCGCCGAAGTCATAGGCATATTTGCCGCGGGTCAGTGTGGGGCAGGCCGCAGGCTCCACGGCAATCACGCGCACGTGGTGGCCGCCCCGCAGTTGCTCGCCGAGGAAGGGGTTGACCAGTCCGGCGAAATTGCTGCCGCCACCGGTGCAGCCGACGATCACGTCCGGGTAGTTGCCGGCCATGTTCATCTGCTCGATGGCTTCGAGGCCGACCACGGTCTGATGAAGGAGCACGTGATTGAGCACGCTGCCCAGTGCATACTTGGTGTCATCGCTCTGGGCCGCCATCTCGACCGCCTCGGAAATGGCGATGCCGAGGCTGCCGGTGGAATCCGGATGCTCTTCGAGCACGGCGCGGCCGGACTGTGTCTCGTCCGACGGGCTGGCGACGCAGCGGGCGCCGAAGGTCTCCATCAGGGCCTTGCGGTAGGGCTTCTGTTCGAAGCTCACCTTGACCATGTAGACATCAATCTCGAGGCCGAACAGTTGGCCGGCAAAGGCTAGCGACGAGCCCCATTGGCCGGCACCGGTCTCGGTGGTGATCTTCTTGGTGCCGGCTTCCTTGTTGTAGAAGGCCTGGGCCACGGCGGTGTTGGGCTTGTGGCTGCCGGTGGGGCTAACACCTTCGTATTTGTAATAGATCTTGGCCGGCGTATCGAGCGCACGCTCGAGCTGGCGGGCGCGGTAGAGCGGGCTCGGACGCCATTGGCGATAGATCTCGCGCACCGGCTCCGGGATCTCGATTTCGCGCTCGGCGGAGACTTCCTGGCCGATCAGGGCCATGGGGAAAAGCGGCGCCAGGTCGTCCGGGCCGATGGGCTGTCCGGTGCCGGGGTGCAGCACAGGCGGCAGAGGCTCCGGCAGATCGGCATTGATGTTGTACCAGGCCCTCGGAATTCGATCCTCAGGCAGCGTGTATTTGACGGTATCTGTCATGATTCGCGCTGTACCTCCCCAGCAGGCGACCGCGGCTTGCGACCGCATTATTGTTCCTTGGGAAACTAGCACGCGGGGCTCTGTCGAGACAACGCGAAGGGCAGCTACGCAGGTTCTCGTTTGCGGTGCACCGCGGCCAGGGCGCCGACCACCAGGGCCAGGGCACCGATTTCCGCCGGCCCTAGGCGCTCGCCCAGCATCAGGGCGCTGGCCGCCACCCCGACCACGGGATTCATAAGGGTGAAAATCGAAGCGATTCCAGCAGGATATATCTGTAGGATGCGAAACCACACGAGGTTTGCCATGAAAGTCGCGATGATGATGGTGTAGGTCAGAGCGAGGAGCGGCCAGAGGGATGGCATGGTCCAGCTTCCGGCTTCGAAGAGCGCTGCGCCGGCTACCATGGGAAGCGCGCCGATGAGGAGTTGCCAGCCCACCATTGCGGTCAGCGAAAGCTGCCACGTGAAGCCCTTTGTAAACACCGTGCCGGCTGCCCAAAAGAGCGCTCCCATCACGACGAGCAGGGCGCCGATGGGGGCTCGCCCGATGCCCAGCATTTCGTCGCCGAGCAGCAGGGCCATGCCGGCCAAGCCCAGGACCAGCCCGAGCAGGCGGCGCCTGTCAATGGTTTCGCCGAGCGCGACCGCGCTCAAGAGAATTGCCCAAAGCGGCATGGTGTAGGCCAGAATGATGGCGCGGCCCGCGGGCATCAGGGTCAGGCCATAGGCGGTCAGCAGTTGCCAGGCGGTGATGTTGGCAAGCGCCATGCACGTCAGCATGGGCAGCTCGCGTCGGCGCGGCCAAAGGCGCCGGCCCGACAGCCGTGCCATCATCAGCAGGCCTGCGCCGCCGATCGCCGTGGCGAAGCCGCGAAAGCTGAGCGGTGGGATTTCGGACAGGCCGATTTTCATGATCGGCCAATGGAAGCCCCAACTCAAAGAGAGCAGGGCGATCAAGCCGAGGCCGAGCAGTGCCGGGGCGGCTTGGCGGGGCGCGGTCATTGTTGCCGCGCCGCCACTGAGAAATTCCTGCCTAGGCGGCAGCGAGTACCTTGCCTATGGCAAGAAATGCCCACAGGGCCTGACACAGGATGAGCAGCCAAAAGGCCCTGTTGACGACGACTTTTGCGGTATGGAGCATTTTTGCCTCCAGCCTGGGCGAAACCGAACTCCATACCGTGACGCAAGCACTGTGCCAGCTCTAGCCCGCATCCATGCCAAGCGCATGGCGGTAAAGGTCGAGCAATGCTTCTTGTTCCTGCCGGTCCGCATTGTCGAGCTTGCGCAGGCGCACCACCTGGCGCATGACCTTGGCGTCGAAGCCGGCCGCCTTGGCTTCCGCATAGACGTCGCGAATATCGTCAGCGGTCGCTTTGCGCTCTTCCTCCAAACGTTCGATGCGTTCGATCAGCGAGCGCAGCTGTTCGCCGGCAATGCCGCCCTGGTTGGCCATACTGGGTTTCCTTTCTTCACGTGAGCACGGTTGCCTTCCTGTAGCAAGGCGGGCGATCATAGGGGCTAGCAGGGCGACCTGCGAGGCCCTTTTCGATGCCTGGGGAGTTGCTGGATGCACCGGCTGTTTATGATCTTGCTGTTGGCCGTGACGCTGCCCCTGGGCAGCGAAGGGAAGGCGCAGCCGGAACAAGGGTGGATCGCCGGAAAGCTTCTGGTGGCGGCGCCCTCCATGCCCGACCCGCGCTTCCAACAGACCGTCATTTTCATGTGCGAGCATGATGAGCATGGTGCGTTCGGCTTGATCCTGAACCGCCGGCTGGGTGATATGCCAGGAAGCGCCGTAGCCGAGCAGTTCGGCTTGGACGTCGAGGGCACGGATACGCCGATAGCCGTACATTCGGGCGGCCCCGTGGAACCCGCGAGAGGCTTCGTGCTGCACTCCGACGATTATGTCAGCGACGAAACCGGGCGGGTAAAGCCGGGCTTCGCCTATAGCGTCGACCTTGACCTGCTGACGGCGCTGGTGACGGACCAAGGGCCGAAGCGTGCGCTCCTGATACTCGGCTATGCCGGTTGGGCCCCGCGCC
>CAZKTK010000445.1:0-3048 GCA_964555535.1 uncultured Rhodospirillaceae bacterium | reverse complement strand
AACGACCTCGACAATGTCGGCTATACCGCGCGCCACCACACCTTCTTCGAGATGCTGGGCAATTTTTCGTTCGGCGACTATTTCAAGGACCAGGCCATCGAGCTTGCCTGGAACCTGATCACGCGCGATTACGGCCTCGACAAGGAACGCCTCTGGGCCACCGTCTATCATACCGACGACGAGGCCTTCGATATCTGGCGCAAGGTCTCCGGCCTGCCGGAAGAGCGCATCATTCGCATACCCACATCGGACAATTTCTGGGCCATGGGCGATACCGGTCCCTGCGGACCCTGCTCCGAGATCTTCTACGACCACGGCCCCGCCATCGCCGGCGGCCCGCCAGGCTCCCCCGACCAGGACGGCGACCGCTACGTGGAGATCTGGAACCTGGTCTTCATGCAGTATGAACAACGCACGGCGGATGAGCGCATCGATCTGCCGCGCCCCTCGATCGATACCGGCATGGGGCTGGAGCGCATCGCCGCTGTCATGCAGGGCAAGCATGACAACTACGACACCGATCTCTTCGCCACCCTTATTGCCGCCATTGCCGATTGCGCCCATAGCGATCCGGCAGGAGAACACGCCGCCTCCCACCGGGTAATCGCCGACCATCTGCGCGCCTCGTGCTTCCTGCTTGCCGACGGCGTCATGCCGTCGAACGAGGGCCGCGGCTATGTCTTGCGGCGGATCATGCGACGGGCCATGCGCCACGCCCACCTCATGGGGGTGCGCGACCCCCTTATGTGGCAGCTGGTACCGACCCTGGTCGGCGAGATGGGCCAGGCCTTCCCGGAACTCGGCCGCGCCGAGGCATTGATCGGGGAGACCCTCAAGCTCGAGGAAACCCGCTTCCGCGAAACACTGGAGCGCGGCTTGCGCCTGCTGGCCGACGAGACCGGCAAGCTTGGCGACGGCGAGCCCTTGCCGGGCGAGGTCGCTTTCCGCCTCTACGACACCTACGGCTTTCCCCTCGACCTGACGGAAGACGCGCTGCGCGCCGAGGGCCGCACCGTCGAGCAGGCGGGCTTCGATGCCGCCATGGACCGCCAGCGCGAGACCGCGCGCGCCGCCTGGGCCGGTTCCGGCGAAGCGGCGACCGAAGAAGTCTGGTTCGGCCTGCGCGACGAGGTCGGCGCCAGCGAGTTTCTCGGCTACGAAGCGTCGCAGGCCGATGCCGTGGTAACGGCGATTATCGTTGACGGCGATGCGGTCGACAGCGCGACCGAAGGTCAAACCGTTAGCCTGCTCGCGAATCAAACACCCTTTTACGGCGAGTCCGGCGGCCAGGTCGGTGACAGCGGAACGCTCGGCGGCGCGGACGGCCTAGAGGTTCGCATCGACGACACCCAGCGCAAGCTCGATGACATGGTGGTCCATCGCGGCACTGTCGTTTCCGGCACCCTCCGCAAGGGGGCCGAGGTCACGCTGACCATCGACGATCACCGCCGCGCCGCGTTGCGCCGAAACCATTCCGCGACGCATTTGCTGCATGCGGCGCTGCGTCAGGAGCTCGGCGATCACGTGACCCAAAAGGGCTCCATGGTCGCGCCCGAAAGGCTGCGCTTCGATATCAGCCACCCCAAGGGCATGAGCGCCGATGAGCTGGCCGCTGTCGAGTCACAAGTCAACCAACACGTTCTCGCCAACGCCACGGTGTCCACGCTCGTGACCAGCCCGGAGCAGGCCGTGGAGGCCGGGGCGCTGGCCCTGTTCGGGGAAAAATACGGCGAACGCGTGCGGGTGGTCAGCATGGGTGAGCCCGGCGCGCCCGTATCGGTGGAGCTTTGCGGCGGCACCCATGTCGGGCGCACCGGCGATATCGGTCTGTTCAAGATTGTCAGCGAGGGCGCGGTCGCGGCAGGCGTTCGCCGCATCGAGGCGCTCACCGGCGAAGGCGCGCTGGCCCATATCGCCAGTCAGGAGCTGGCGCTGCGGGAGGCGGCGAGCGCTCTCAAGACCGCACCGGCCGAGCTTGCCACGCGTATTGCCGGCCTGCTGGAAGAGCGTAAGAAGCTGGAGCGCGAGCTGGCCGAGGCTCGCCGGACGCTTGCCACTGGCGGGGCCGGCAGCGGCGGCGGCGAAGCGAAAGACGTGGCCGGTGTCTCCCTCGTCGCACGCCAGCTCGACGGCGTGCCCGCCAAGGAGCTGCGCGGCATGGCCGATTCCATGAAGAAGGAGCTTGGCAGCGGTGTCGTCGCCGTGGTCGCCGTGGCGGACGGCAAGGCTGCCGTGGTGGTTGGCGTGACCGAGGATCTGACCGACCGTCTCGACGCTGTCGCCCTGGTGCGCACGGCATCGGAAGCGCTCGGCGGCAAGGGCGGCGGAGGGCGCTCCGACCTCGCCCAGGCCGGCGGGCCGGACGCTGCCTCGGCACCTGCAGCGCTCGCCGCGATCGAGGCTGCAGTGGCGAGCGCGGCAGCCCAGTGAGGCATGCCATGCGGCGTTGGCTCGCCGCCTTTCTTCTGGCTTTCCCCTTCGCCGCGCAAGCCGAGCCGGCGCCGCCGGTCGTTGATGTCGCCTGGCTTCAGGACCGTCTCTGCGACGGCACCGTCATCACCCTCGACCTCAGACGATCGCAACAGAACTTCGCCGCCGAACACATTCCCTGCAGCGTCCACAGCGACTATTACGGCGATGGCTGGCGCGCCAGCCGCGACGGGGTGGACAATATGGTGCCGCCGGTCGAGCGGCTGGAAAGGCTGATCGGCAGCCTCGGCATCGGCAATGCCAACCACGTGGTGCTTGCGACGGCCGCGCTCGATATGTTTTCGGCTGCCGAGCTGGCGCGGGTCTATTTCATCTTCCGCTACCTGGGCCACGACGCTGTCTCCATCCTCGACGGCGGCCTGGGCGCCTGGACCGCCGAATGGGACAACGACGTCGAGATCGGCGATGTCACGACAACGCCCACCACGTTCACGGCGCAGCCCCGCACCGATATGATCGCCGACCGGGCCGAGGTCGAGGCCGCCTTTGCGGCGGACGTCACACTGGTCGACATGCGCAACAACGACCATTACCTCGGCATCAATTCGACCCGCGTCG
>CAZKTK010000444.1:0-3049 GCA_964555535.1 uncultured Rhodospirillaceae bacterium | reverse complement strand
GACATCCTCAAGGCGCGCATCGTTGCCGTCGCCGACGAGGTGGCGAAGGCCAGCGGCCGGGAGCTGCAATATCTGGTCGGCACCATGATCGAGCTGCCGCGGGCCTGTCTGCGGGCGGGCGAGATCGCCGAGACGGCCGAATTCTTCAGTTTCGGCACCAATGACTTGACCCAGACCACCTTCGGCATCAGCCGCGACGATTCCGCGCAATTCCTCGCCACCTATCAGGAGCTCGGCGTATTGGCGCACGACCCGTTCGTCACCATCGATCAGGATGGCGTCGGCGAGCTGGTTCGCATCGCGGCCGAGCGCGGCCGGGCGACGCGCGACACCATCAAGCTCGGCATCTGCGGCGAGCATGGCGGTGATCCGGCCTCGGTGGTGTTCTGCCATCAGGCGGGCCTCGACTATGTCTCCTGCTCACCCTATCGTGTGCCCGTGGCGCGACTGGCTGCCGCGCAGGCGGCCATTACGGAGCCACGCAACGAGGGGTAGGGGCATGCGGCGGTTCGTTGGCTTGTTTCTGACGCTATGGATGCTGGCGGCCGTGCCGACGGCGGCGCCTGCGGCAAGCGTCGAGGAAGAGCTTGGGCCCGAGCTGATGGCGATCGCCGACGAGATCGCCGCGAAGCTTATCTACGGCGTTCGCTTCGAAGGCCTGAAAGGCGAACGCGTGCCGGCGGTGGCGCGTGCCTGGGGCGACTATTACATCCGGCAAGGGCTGATCAATAAGCGCCAGGCCTCGATGATGCAGATATACGCCTCGCGGGCGGCGACCCTCTATCAGCAGGGGGTGCCCCATGTGACCTATGCCGAGCGCATGGCGGCGGAGAAGAGACGCTAAACCAGTTCCGCGTGGCGGAAGCAGTCCGTCACGTGATCGTTCACCATGCCGATGGATTGCATATAGGCATAGACGATGGTCGGGCCGACGAATCGAAAGCCGCGGCGCTTGAGATCCTTTGAGATCGACTCGGAGAGGGGCGTGCTGGCGGGGACCTCGCCAAGGTCGTGCCAGGCGTTTTGCAGCGGCGTGCCGTCCACGAAATCCCAGAGATAGGCGTCGAGCCCACCCCGTTCTTCGCGCAGCGCCAGCGTGGCCTTGGCATTGGCAATGGTGGCGTCGATTTTGAGGCGGTTGCGCACGATGCCGGCATCCGCCAACAGGCGCTCGCGATCCCTGTCGCCGTAGCGCGCGATCGCCTCGGCGTCGAACGCATCGAAGGCGGCGCGGTAGTTGTCGCGTTTGCGCAATATGGTCAGCCAGCTCAGGCCGGCCTGGGCACCTTCGAGGATGAGCATTTCGAACAGGCGGCGCTCGTCGTGCAGGGGCACGCCCCATTCCGAATCGTGATAGGCGGCATAATCGGCATCGCCGGTCGCCCAGCCGCAGCGCGTCGGCGTCCTCAATAGCGGGCCCAGTCGGGTTTGACGGGGGTCAGGCGCGTATCGCCCGCAACCAGGGGCTCGCCCGATTGGGAAGCCTTCTCGACATATTCGAGGCGCAGCATCGCCATGCCCTGGCCGTCGCGGCTGGAGCGCATGGTTCCGACATCGACAGCACCGAGGCGAATCGGCGTTTCCGGCGCTGGGGTCGGCCCGTTGATCTCCACCGGCATGAGGCGGCGGCGAATGGTGCCCCTGCGCTTCTGGCGCGCCGTGTTCTCCTGGCCGATATAGCAGCCCTTGTCGAAATCGACGCCGTTGAGCTCCTCGAAATTGCTTTCGAGCAGAAAGGCCTTGTCCACGACCATGTCGCGGCTGCCGTCCGGTACGCCGAGGGAAAGTCGCAGAGCGTCGAACGCCTCGCTATCGCAACGGCTGAAGCCGGCGGCCGAGAGAAGCCTTTCCGCGCCGTCGACAGGCAGTACCGCCCGCCAGCCGAGCGCCGCCAGGCGCGGGTCGGCAAAAAGCGCACCGGCGCCGTGGTCGAGCGTAGGCGCCGAGCGCGCGCCGGGCAGCGCGACCACCTGGAAGCGGTCGGAGGCGTCCGCAATCGTCACTTCCGCGCGCAGCCGGTAGATATTGAGGCGGCGCACAAGATCGAGCAGACGCTCCCTTTCACAATCGATCGCCAGGCCGTCGGCGAACGGAAACACGAAGAAATCGTGCAGGTACTTGCCTTGCGGATTCAGGAGGGCGGCGTAGACGGCGGTATTGCCCACCGCCTTGGTGACATCGTTTGACACCAGGCCCTGGAGAAAGTCGCAGGCCTCGGCGCCTTCCAGCAGCACGACGCCTCGGTCCTCGAGGACGATGTAGGCTTCGTCGTCCATTTTGATCATGCACCCATCTCCAGCCGAAATACTTAAGGGGCGAGAGCGGGTGGTGCAAGCCCGCGGGCTGCTTGGCAAGGGTGGTGCCCGGTCGTATAACCACCCCATGCTTGTCTCCTTCATCGACGAGTCGATCCCCTATGACGGCCACACCCCTCAAAGCCAGCCGCTCGGCGGTGGCGAAAAGGCTGTGGTGGGCTTGGCGTCGGCTCTGGCACGTGCTGGCCATACGGTGCGTGTTTTCAATGGCTGTAAGTTTCCCATCGTCGTGGATGGCGTCAGCTGGCAGCCGCTCGACGACTGCCGCGCGGCCCAGACCGACTGGCTGATCGTGCACAAGGACCCGCGCATGCTCGGCCGCATTGCCGATGCCAAGCGCCGTGTCTTGCTGCTGTCCGGCTCGGCCGAGGTGCTGGGCGACGTTCGCCTAGAGGCGCTGATCAAGGAATTCGAGGCCGCCTTGCTCTTCTTCGGCATGGCCCACAGCTTTACTCTGCCGGCCTCCCTGCAATCGCTGGCCTCGGCAACCTTGCGTCTGGGAGTCTCGGCTCTGTTTCGCAAGGCCGCGCCGATGGCGCCGGTGAACCCGCCGCGCGCCGTTGTCACGACCCATCCCGGTCGCGGCCTCGACTGGCTGCTCGATGTCTGGTGCGAGAAGATCTTTCCGGAGGTTCCTTGGGCGGAACTGCACGTCTATTCGGCAGTGTTGGAGCGCGGTGCCCTCGGTGCGACGATTCCCGAGCGCCTGGTCCCGGTGCTGGAGAAAGCTCGTG
>CAZKTK010000443.1:0-3050 GCA_964555535.1 uncultured Rhodospirillaceae bacterium | reverse complement strand
CGCTGATAGCCGGTCCACCGTACGCAACAATGCGTCGATATATGCGGAGGTTGCTGCTGGATTGCGTTCATTGAGACTATCCGTCAGTGCCGCCATGTCGTCCCTGGCCCGTTCGAGCCAAACGACCTCAGCCACTGTATCGAGCTCTCAACCACGCGAAAAATTCGTCGGACGGGATTTCACCACCTTGCTTTTCGGCCTCCGCAAGCCGCGCATCGATCACAGCTCGCGTAACCATATCGTCAAAGCGTGCGACAATCTCCGTCTGCGCTTCGTCGGGAAGCGTCTGTAAAGCCTCGAGTGTCTCTTTGAGGGCACTATTCATGGGGCAATACTATCACAAGTCCCGGGACCGCCGTGCAATTCGCCAGAGCGCCAGCATCGTTACGACCAGCGCTATCGGCGCGCCTATGGCGGAGACGATGAGGAATTCCTCGGCACCGCCGAGCCAGATGACCGGGGCGACGATGAAGAGGGTGTCGTCGGCGTCGAAGCCGGCGGCGCTCGGCACCGCGGCGCTGTCGCTCGGCAGCATCTTGTCGATGATCTGAACCAACCCGAAGATGAGGCAGACCGAAAGCCCGGCGGCGACGCCCATGGCCGGCGCCCAGTCGCCGAGGCTGCCGTGGCGCATGCCGGCGCCGAGGCCGATGAAGAGCAGGCCGGTGGCGAGGAAGTCGCTCACCAGATCGAACTTGTGGCCCCAGGGCGTGCTCTTGCCCGTCAGCCGCGCCAGCATGCCGTCGGCGCGGTCGCAAAGCATGGAAAGCAGCCAGAGCCCGGCCCCGAGATGCAGGAAACCCGCCGCCAGGGCGGCGGCGGCAGCGAGGCCGGTAGCAAGACGCACGGCGGTGATCTGGTTGGGCGTAACCGATGTCTTGGCCAGCGGTCGCACGGCGAGACCGACGAAGCGGTGGGCCCAGGTGTTGTGGCTCATGGCAGGGGCTCCAGGCGCGGCAGGATCTCGACGCGCGCACGTTCCAGATCCTCGGCGAAATCGAGCTCTGTCCAGGGCAGGCCGGTGATGTCCTCCCAGCCGAAGCTGCCGGGTGGGTCGGCCAGCAGCAGGTCGCGCAGCGCCTCGTCGTAATAGTCGTCGCGGCGGCCGCTCTCGATATAGGCGGCGGTGGACGCGACAAGGCGCCGCGCCGTAGTCTCCGCCAGCTTGAAGAAGCCGACCGATTCGCCATACCACTCGTGCGGCTGATCCGGGGTCTTGCGGAAATCCACCAAGTGGCCGTCACGGATGCAGAGCTTGACCGGCTCCTCGCCTGGCTCGATATCGCGGTCGAGCAGGAAACAGTCGGCGTGGGCAGAATCGATAAGGCGCGCCAGAAGACGCTGGTCATAGAGCACGTCCGCATCCATCAGCAGCACCGGTCCGCCCGCCGCGATGGCCTCGCGCGCGGCCCACTGTGTGACGATGCTGCCTTCGCGAAAATCCGGGTTGTGAACGAAGCGCACGCGGTCTGTCCAACCGAGCCTTTGGACAGCATCGTGAATCGTTTCGACAGCGTAACCCGTGCACAAAACTGTCTCTTCCACGCCGCATGCGGCCAAAAGTCGCAGATGCCTTTCGAGCAGGCTGCAGCCTTCGAACTCGAGCAGGATCTTGGGCCCCTCATGGGCGCCGCCCATGCGATTGCCGACACCCGCGGCATAGAGGATGGCACGCATCACTCGGCCACCCTGTGGCGGCGGAAGAGCCGGCCGCCTTCGATGACCTGCCAGGCGATCAGCGCCGGCACGCCGCCCGCCAGTTCGCGCACGCGCTTGATGAGCGCCACGGCAAGCCCGATCTCGGGCGTCAGGCCGACAAGGCCTGCCAACACCATGAGGCTGCCTTCCTGCACGCCGATGCCAGCTGGCACGGGAAAGGCCGCGCTGCGCACCGCGCGCACGAGGCTTTGCAGGATGAAGGCCTCGACAATTCCGATGGGATGGCCGAGCGCCCAGCAGGCCAGCCAGATCTCGCCGAGCCCGAGGCACCAGCCAAGAAGCTGCAGAACCACGTTGCGCCATATCGCCCGCGGGCGGGCATGGATGGCGCGCACTGCATCATCCAGGGCCTCGGCCGAGCCGACGAAAGCGAGCAAGCCGCCGCTCGCCGTTTCCAGATAGCGCGCCAGAAAACGGAACAGTCCCTTGCGCTGGGCCAGCACGAAACCGCCCAGACCGGCGACCAGCAGTGCAGTGCCGCCGAGCACCGGCCAAATCAGCCCGTTTGTCTCGAAGAGAGTCAGCAACAGCGCCACCCCGGCGAGGGTGAAGAGCGCCTGAGTGGCAACGCTGAGGGTGAGATCCATGACCACCGAGGCACCCGCATCGGCACCGCGGACACCCGCCAGATGCAACATGCGGGCACCGACGACGTCGCCGCCTACCTGCATCACCGGCAGCAGCTGGTTCACCGATTGGCGGATCCAGCGCGCGCCCATCACGCGCAGCAGGCTCGGGCGCTGGTCGCCCGGCACCAGGCAGCGCCAGGCGGCCGCGTCGACGAACAGCGGTACCGCGTCGTAGAGAACGACCAGAGCCAGGCCCCAGCCCGCCGCGAGAACCGCACCGAGAACCGCGCCTGCGCCCTCGCGCACCACCAGCACCGTGGCCAGTGCCAAGCCGGCAAGACCGAGCAGCACCATTACCGTGCGCATCAGCCGCGTGCCTTTCGCAATAGCGCCGGCAACACGGTCAGCGTGGCGACGGTGGTCAAGCTGACGCCGATCAGCAGCAAAAGGCCCATGCTGGCCGTACCGAGATGGGGCGAAAGCGCCAGGCTGCCAAAACCCGCCATGGTGGTCAGGGCGCTGAACAAGACGCCGCGTGCCGTCGCCGTGCGCAAGAGCGAACGCGCCTCATCCTGGCGATGGCGATGCAGCAGATGAATGGCACTGTCCACTCCGATACCCAACAAGACGGGCAGCACGATGACATTGGCGAAATTGAGCGCAAGCCCGGCCGCGGCCATGACCGCGCCCGTGACGGCCGCCGCCAACGCCAGCGGCGCCAGCACCGCGGCGACGTCGCGCGCGCGACGCGTTACCGCGTAC
>CAZKTK010000442.1:0-3097 GCA_964555535.1 uncultured Rhodospirillaceae bacterium | reverse complement strand
GGCACCGCGGGCTTCCAGTACGTCCATCTGGGCCAGCTCGCCACGGTCTACTACTTCGCGCACTTCCTGGTCATCGTGCCGCTGCTGTCACGTTTCGAGAAGACCAGACCGGTACCGACCAGTATTTCCGAGCCGGTCTTGAAAAGCGGCGCCGGGGAGGGCTCCTGATGCGCATGGGACTCAAGCTTCGTGCCGCCGCGGCGGCCATCGCCCTTTGCCTGGCCGCGAGCGGGGCGCAAGCGGCGGGCGATGTCGAGCATCCGCACCAGGAGCATTGGAGCTTCAACGGCATCTTCGGCCATTACGACCGCGCCGAGGCCCAGCGCGGCCTGCAGGTCTTCCTGACGGTCTGCACCGGCTGCCATGGCGCCAAGTACCTGCGTTACGGCGACCTTGCCGGCCTCGGCTACGACGAGGACCAGATCAAGGCGATTGCCGGGCAGTTCGAGGTCCCCGCCGGCCCCAACGAGGACGGCGACATATTCGATGCCGACGGCTATCTGCTCATGCGCACGGCGCGGCCGACGGACACTTTCCCCGCGCCTTACGCCAACGATAAGGCGGCTGCCGCGATGAATTTCGGCATCGTGCCGCCGGATCTCTCGGTCATGGTCAAGGCCCGCCACGACGGCGCCAACTACATCTATGCGCTGCTGACCGGCTATCACGAGCCGCCGGAGGATTTGGAGATCGGTGTCGGCCTCGCCTACAACCCCTACTTCCCCGGCCATCAGATCGCCATGTCGCAGCCCTTGTGGGGCGAAGACGTGGAATATGCCGACGGCACCGAGGCCACACTCGAGCAGGAGGCACGCGACGTCGTCACCTTCCTCGCCTGGGCATCGGAGCCGGACATGGAGCGGCGCAAGAACATGGGCCTGACGGTCATGCTCTTCGTGCTGGTCATGACGGGCCTGTTCTACGCCACCAAGCGCAAGGTCTGGAAAGACCTGCACTAGGATCTGGCGATGGCGAAGCGGCGGATCGGTGTGGTTGCCCCGATCCTGCCGCTTGCGCCCGCACCCTATCGGATAAGATGCAAGGAACGGCTCGCGTGTGGTCTCACGCGGCACTGCTTTGCCACACCATGACAAATCGGAAGATGCCATGATGATTCTGCGCACCCTCTTTCTTGCCGGTAGCCTCGCGGCACTGGCCGCCGCCGCCACGGCCGGTACGATTTCCGGCACCGTCAACGACACGGACGGCAATGCGCTCAACGGCGCCATGGTCCGCGTCAACGATACCACCTCCGGCATCTCGCAAACCGTGTTTTCGAATTCAGACGGCGCGTTCACCCTGACAACGGACTTGTAAGGCACGCTGAGCGTGCGCCTGCGTGCGCCCTATCATCGCGACCTGAAGATGAAGATCGAGCTGGCCGGCGATGGCTCGATCGACGAGAGCCTGGTCATGGAGGCGATGACAGACGAGGCCGAGATATCGGCAAGCCTGCCATCGGTCTATCACTTCGGCGGACTGGAATTCGAGACCGGCGACGACGACCTTTTCAACAAACGCCAGTTCCAGCGCGATTGCCTGTCCTGCCATCAGTTGGGCAATGCCTATACGCGACGCGCGCAATCCGTGTCCTACTGGAAGATGACGATCCAACGCATGCACCAATATATGGGCGGCAAGTACAATGCCGAGCTGCGCACGCGCCGGGCCGAGATTCTGTCGCAGGGCTTCAACGGCGAGTCGGTCCCGGTCAGGCCGGAGTTCCCCATCGATGCATCGCTCAGCGACACCGTCATCACCGAATACCGTCTCGACCGCGGCAACCCCCACGACACCATCGTGCATCCCGAGAACGGCATCCTCTATTCGGCGGACATGGTGATGTCCCACTTCACCGTCACCGACCCCGTCACGGGCAAGTCGGAATACATCTCCCAGCTCGGCAACGGCAACCAGTACCACATGGCGGATGGCGAGATCGGCAACTTCTCCGCCGGCACGCGCAATGCGCCCCATTCCATGGCGCTCGGCCATGACGGCAAGTACTACGTCACCAACACCGCCACCAACTCGATCGGCGTCTTCAATCCCATGACCAACGCATGGGAGCCGTCCCACAGGATTGCCGGCGCCCGCTATCCCCATACCATCCGCATCGATGCGAAGGGCATAGCCTGGTTCACCAATTCGGCTTCCGACAATGTCGGCCGCCTGGACCCGGTGACCGGCGAGAGCACGATCATCCGCCTGCCGTCCGCCACGCCGCTTGGCGGCTCGCGCGGCACCTGGACCTATGGCATCGACATCAACCCCATCGACGGCTCCGTCTGGTACACGCGCCTGTTCGCCGACAAGATCGGCCGCATCGACCCGGATACGCTGGAGGTGGAGCAATACGATTCGCCCATGCACGGGCCGCGGCGCATGCATTTCGACAAGGCCGGAGTGCTCTGGGTGGCAGGCTTTTCCGAGGGCGAGCTGGCACGCATCACGCCGAAAGAGGGCGGCTTCGACGCCACGGTCTACCGCATGCCGGAATTCGCCGAGGGCTTTCCCCCGGCGCCCTACGCCCTCGGCGTGCACCCGGAGACCCAGAAGATCTGGATCAACGGCACCATAACGGACCACATCTACCGCTTCATTCCGTCGGAAGAGCGCTTCGTCGCCATCCCGGCGCCGCTGCGGGGCACCTATACGCGGGACTTCAGCTTTACCCCCGACGGCCAGGCCTGCACCGCCAACAACCCCTTCCCGCTGGCATCGCTCGAAGGCGGCACATCCGAGGTCATCTGCATCAAGGTGAACTGAAGCGCGGCAAAACTTCGGCGGCAATCTCCTCGACGATCTCGGCCGCCGGGCGGCGGGCGAACTTGAAATTGAGCAGGCAGTGGTTGACGCCGATGTGCTGCAGGGACTCGAAGAGCTCGATGAGGCGGTTGCGGCCGAGCCGATAGCCGTTGTGGATGAGCGTCGGCGCCTCCTCCGGGTCCTCGGCGAGGTCCACGTGCAGGCCCTGGGCGAAGGGCTTGGGCTGGTTCGGCGAGTGCTCGGCCACCTTCGCCCGCCATTGCTCGATCACCAGACGCTGGCGCGCCGGATGCTGGCCGTAAGTGAGCCAGCCGTCGCTATGCGCGGC
>CAZKTK010000441.1:0-3104 GCA_964555535.1 uncultured Rhodospirillaceae bacterium | reverse complement strand
CGGTGACGGCGACCGTGCCGATCTTGGCGACGCGGCCGACATCGTTGCGCCCGAGGTCGAGCAGCATGAGGTGCTCGGCAAGCTCCTTGGGGTCGCCCAGCAGGTCGTCGGCCAAGGCCTGGTCCTCGGCCCGGTTGGCGCCGCGCACGCGGGTGCCGGCGATGGGCCGGATGGTGACCTTGTCGTCGCGCAGGCGCACCAGGATCTCCGGGCTGGAGCCGACCACGGAGAAGCCGTCGAAATCGAGGAAGAAGAGGAACGGCGAGGGGTTGAGGCGGCGCAGCGCCCGGTATAGCGCGAAATGCGGCAGCGAGAACGGCACGGCGAAGCGCTGCGAAGGCACGACCTGGAAGATGTCGCCGGCGGCGATGTATTCCTTCGCCTGCTCGACCATCTCGTGATAGCGCTCGCGGCTGACATTGGAGGTAGGCTCGGGCAGGGCCTCGCTGG
The DNA here is from genome assembly GCA_964555535.1 of uncultured Rhodospirillaceae bacterium. GTDB lineage: Bacteria > Pseudomonadota > Alphaproteobacteria > UBA7887 > UBA7887 > UBA7887. The sequence continues at coordinate 2,654 of CAZKTK010000441.1, read as the reverse complement.
CGGCGTCCGTGGCGCGGGTCGCCGGCAGGTTGCGGTCGAGATCGGCGACGATATCCGACAGGCGCTCGCCGGCCATGCCATAGGCCGAGCGCGCATCCACGCCAGCATCCGGGCGCACGGGCGTGACCGCGGTGATCATGTCGTCCACGGCATCGAAAATGACCATCACGGTAGGGCGCAGGAACAGCCCGTCGGGCACGCCGAGCACGTCCGGATTGTCGTCCGGCAGGCTCTCCATCAGGCGAACCATGTCGTAGGACATGTAGCCGACCAGCCCGGCGGCCATGGGCGGCAGGCCCTCGGGCAGCACGATGCGGGACTCGCGCTCGATGGCGCGGAAGGAATCAAGCGCGCCCTGCTCGCAAGGCTCGAAGGCCTCGGCGTCGTATCGGGCATGGCGGTTGACCTCGGCCTTGTCGCCGCGACAGCGCCAGATCAGGTCGGGCTTGAGCCCGATGATGGAATAGCGCCCGCGCACCGCGCCGCCCTCGACCGATTCCAGCAGGAAGCTATTGGGCCGCCCGTCGCTCAGCTTGAGCATGGCGGAGACGGGCGTCTCCAGATCCGCAACCAGGCGCGTCCAGGCGACCTGCGCCTTGCCCGCTTCGTAGGTCGCAGCGAAGCTCTCGTAGTCGGGGAGGATGACCATGCCCCGTCTCGTATCTAAAAGATCGTGTCGATCAGAGTACGGTCGACGCTGACGCCGTATTCGCGGCGCAGAAGGGTGTCATAGGCGTCGAGCACGTCCAACCGATAGGCCTCCGCAATGCGCGAGGCGATGGCGCTCTTGCCTTCCTCATCGGTCTCGTCCGCCGGCAGCACCTCGATCAGTTCGGCAACCACTTGGGTGCCGCCGCCGGTCGCGACAGGCGCGGATGTCTCGCCGTCTGCCAAGGCAAAGACGGCCTCGGCCACGGCGCGGTTCAAGCCCGGATCAAGATCGCGGCCATCGCGCGTGAACGCGGCCGTCTCCATGATCTCGATACCCATCTCGGAGGCTGCGGCGGCAAGACCGCCGGCCGATTTGGCGGCTTCCGCAAGTTCTGCGGCGCGCGCGGCGGCGGCTTCGATGCGCCGCTCCGTGCGCCAGGCATCAGCCACCCGGTCCCGCACGGTGTCGAGCGGTTTGACGGCCGTCGGCTGAATGCTGTCGACACGGAAGACATAGAAGATATTGCCGGGCGCCTCGATGAGGTCCGATTCCATGCCCTCCTGGGCCTGGAAGGCGTTGTCGAGGAAATCCGCGATCGGCGGCATGTCCTCTATGGCCTTTTCCGCCGCATCGCGGCCATAGCGGTCGAGCGGGCCGAGGCTGACCGAGGTGATTCCCAGCGCGCGACCGGCTTCTTCCAGGGTGGCGCCGCTGGCGCGCTCATCCTCGAGCTGACCGCTCAGCGCCCAGGTGGCGTCCGCGGCTTCTTCGATCTTGAGCTCGAGGCGGATTTCCTCGGCCATCTCCTCGAAAGTCGGCGCGCCTCCCGGCATGTCCTCGTTCACGCGCACCAGATGCCAGCCGAAAGCGCTCTGGAAGGGCAGGGCGACGGCGCTCACGGGCGCGGAGAAGATGGCCTCCGCGATCTCGGGCAGCAGGTCGCCATCCTGGATGACACCGAGGCGCATATCCTCTTCGGTGTTGCCGGTGATGTCGGCGCCGACCGCGAAGAAGTCCTCGCCGTCTTCGATGCGTCGGCGCGCGCCTTGCGCGGTTTCCTCGTCGGGCACCACGAACATGTCGATGTCGCGCCGGTGCGGCTCGGTGATGCTGTCGAGACGGGCGTCGTAGGACGCGCGAACGTCCTCGTCGGCGACATCGATCTCATCCAGCAGGTCGGCCGGCCGCAGGGAGAGGAAGGCGACCTGGCGCAGCTCCTGCGCCATGAATTGAGCCTTGTTCTCCACGTAATAGGTCTGAATGTCGCCGTCCGTCGGCTCGGCGATGTCGGTCATGGTCTCGGACATGATGGTGGCGACGGCGGCCCGGCGGCGTTCGCCGGCATGGGCATACAAGAGGTCGATGACGGCCTTGGGCGTGGCCAGGCCGCCGGTCAGGCTGCCAATGACCTGGGCGCTGGCCAGGTGCTCGCGCAGGGTCGCGACATAGCTTTGCTCGTTGAAGCCGTTCTCGCGCAATGTCGCCTCGTAAAGCATGCGGTCAAACACGCCCACCTCATTGCGGAAGCTCTGGCTGTTCCGGATGGCAGCGCGCACCGCGTCATCGGACACGCCGATGCCGATGTCGTGGGTCTCCTGTGCCATCAGGGCGCGGACCACCAGGGTATCGATGGCCTGATCCAGCACGCCGAAGTCGCGCGCCTGCTCGTCGGTCAGCTGGCCTCCGGTCATTTGCCGGAAGCTCGCCAGCGCGCGGCTGTACTGGTTCTGCAGGTCCGAGACGTGGATCGATGCCGAGCCCGCCTCAGCCACTGCCGGATCCTGCGAGCCTCGGAACATGTCGCCGATACCCCAGACAGCAAAGCTGAGTGCGAGGATGATCATGAAGCCTTTGACCACCCAGTTCTTAGTTTGATTTCGTATGGCATCAAGCATGCCGCAAGCCCTCGCGCCTAAGCGCTCAATCGTTATCGCCTCAGGGAAAACGCGGCGCATCATAAGAGTGGCGCCGAACAGCGGCAACAGGCATCTCGGCTGCGGCG
>CAZKTK010000440.1:0-3125 GCA_964555535.1 uncultured Rhodospirillaceae bacterium | reverse complement strand
TCGTCGTGGCCGCCGCCGAAGCCGGCGCCGCGCACCCGACCCACGGCGTCGAGCTCGTCGATGAAAAGGATGGCGGGCGCGCGCTTCTTGGCCTCGTCGAACATGCGGCGCACGCGGCTGGCGCCGACGCCAACGAACATCTCGATGAACTCCGACGCGGAAATGTGGAAGAACGGCACGCCGGATTCCCCGGCAAGCGCGCGCGCCAGCAAGGTCTTGCCAGTGCCCGGCGGGCCGACCAGCAACACGCCGCGCGGCGGCTCGGCGCCGAGATTGCGGTACTGGTCCGGATTGCGCAGAAAGGTGACGATCTCCGCCACCTCGCGCTTGGCATTGTCCTGGCCGGCGACGTCGTCGAAGCCCACCGTCGGCGCATCGCGCTTCTTTTCGGCCTTGGCGGAACCGGAGAGGAAATCCCCCACATCGCGCCCGCCGAGGCGCCCGGCGATATTGCTCGTGGTGCGGCTCCAGAACCACCAATAGACGCCGATCAGCACGAGCCAGGGCAGAAGGCCGAGCAGCCAGGCACCCGCGTCTTCCTCCACCGGCCGGCTCGTCACCTCGATGCCGTGCTCCTCGAGCAGGGGCAGCAGCGCCTCTTCGCCGATGGTTGGCACGAAGGCCTGCACGCGCTCGACGCCGAGCCCGCCGTCGCTCAGCGCCAGGGGCTCGACCAGCGTCACCTCGATCTGCTCGCCGGTGAGCACGGCCTCGACCGCCTTGCCCTCGGCAACCAGTTCCTTGAGCCGGCTGTACGAAACCTCCCCCACAGCCCCATCGCGCTGCAGGCCGGGCATAACCGCCAGCCACACCAGCAGCAGGCCGGCGGCAAGGGCGAGCGGCAGCCATTTCGGTATCGGGTTCAGGGCGTTCCTCCTTTGCCCGCATTATAGCACTGTTGCGGTGCCCCGCCCGCCCTCGCCGAATCGGCCGTCACAGGGGCGGCGCGGCCCCCGCCGTCGCGGCTCCGTCGTGCCCCCCAAGAGAGGCCTTCCGGCCGGCCGCATGCCTTGCTCCGGCTCGCTGATGCCGAAACTTTCCCGCAGGCAATATTTTCGCTGGATTTGTGAGGCAAAGCCCAGGAATGTGTCGCTTGCGCGTGCGCGACGAACTGGCGAGCCGAGGGAGACCCATGCCGGTATTGACGGAAGAGACCGCAGTGACTCGAAATCGCAAACTGCTTGCATGGGTCGAGGAGATGGCGGCGCTCGCCAAACCCGATGCGATCCATTGGTGCGACGGCTCCCAGGAGGAGTATGACGGCCTCTGTGCCCAGATGGTCGCGGCCGGCACCCTGATCCCGCTCAACCCGGAGAAACGGCCCGGCTGCTTCCTGGCCCGTTCGGACCCCGCCGATGTGGCGCGGGTCGAGAACCGGACCTATGTGTGTCCTGCCAACGAAGCCGATGCCGGCCCCAACAACAACTGGGTCGACCCGTCCGAGATGAAGGCGAAGCTCGGCGGCCTGTTCGACGGCGCCATGAAGGGGCGGACGATGTATGTCATCCCCTTCTCCATGGGCCCGCTGGGCTCGCGCATTGCACATATCGGCGTGCAGCTGACGGATTCGCCCTATGTCGTTGCAAGCATGCGCACCATGACCCGCATGGGGCGAACGGCGCTCGCGGCCTTGGGCGAAGGCGAATTCGTGCCCTGCATGCACACCCTCGGCGCGCCGCTGGCGCCGGGCCAGGCCGACGTGCCGTGGCCCTGCAACGAAGAGAAATACATCGTTCATTTCCCCGAGGAGCGCGCCATCTGGTCCTATGGCAGCGGCTATGGCGGCAACGCCCTGCTGGGCAAGAAGTGCTTCGCGCTGCGCATCGCCTCGGTCATGGGCCGCGACGAAGGCTGGCTGGCCGAGCACATGCTGATCCTCGGGCTGGAATCGCCCGCCGGCGAGAAGACCTATGTGGCCGCGGCCTTCCCCAGCGCCTGCGGCAAGACCAATCTCGCCATGCTGATCCCGCCGGCCGGCTACGAGGGCTGGAAGGTGCACACCGTCGGCGACGATATCGCCTGGATCAAGCCCGGCGAGGACGGCCGCCTGCACGCCATCAATCCGGAAGCGGGCTATTTCGGCGTGGTGCCGGGAACCTCGAGCAAGACCAACCCGAACGCCATGACCATGCTCGAGCGCGACACCATTTTCACCAATGTCGCGCTCACCGACGACGGCGACGTCTGGTGGGAGGGTATCGACGGCGAGCCGCCGGCCCATCTCATCGATTGGCAGGGCAAGGACTGGACCCCCGATTGCGGCCGCAAGGCGGCGCACCCCAATGCCCGCTTCACCTGCGCCACCAGCCGCTGCCCGAGTATCGACCCGGCCTGGGACGACCCCGACGGCGTGCCCATCGACGCCTTCATTTTCGGCGGCCGCCTCAGCCACACCTTTCCGCTGGTCTACGAATCCCGCGATTGGGCGCACGGCGTCTACCTCGCCGCGACCATGGGCTCGGAGGCCACCGCCGCGGCCGCCGACCAGGCCGCCATCCGCCGCGACCCGATGGCGATGCTGCCCTTCTGCGGCTACAACATGGCGGATTATTGGCGCCATTGGCTGGGCCTCGGCGAGGGTCTGGCCAAGGCGCCGAAGATCTTCCGCGTCAACTGGTTCCGCAAGGACGACGAGGGCCGCTTCATCTGGCCCGGCTTCGGCGAGAACATGCGCGTGCTCGAATGGATCGTCGAGCGTGTCAGGGGGCGGGCGGAAGCCACCGCCGGGCCCTTCGGCGCCATGCCCCGGCACGATGACCTGAACTGGCAGGGCCTGGCCTTCTCGGAATCCGCCTTCCGCGACATCATGGATATCGACCGCGATGCCGCCCTGGCCGAGACCGAGGCCCAGACAGACCTGTTCCAGAGCTTCGCGGACAAGCTGCCGAGTGCGCTCGAGGACGAGCGCCGGGCGCTTGCGACACGCCTCGGCGAAGGCGAGAAGGTCTGGCGCATCGCCGGCTGAGTCTCGGTGTAAGTGCATTCCGAGTATCCCGCGTGTAGAATGCACGCGGGAGGGGCGGCATGTCCGATATTCGCGCATGGCTCGATGGCCTGGGGCTCGCCGCGTACGCCGAGGCTTTCGAGGAGAATGAGATCACGCTCGATTTCGCGCGCGATCTGAC
>CAZKTK010000439.1:0-3129 GCA_964555535.1 uncultured Rhodospirillaceae bacterium | reverse complement strand
TCATTGCCGCGATGACCCAAAAATCAGCGATCAGAGCCGCTTGTTAACAGGCGACCACATATCTTGTCGACCCGGCTGACTGGCCTACCATGGTGGAGGTTCGTGGCCGCCACCTCGGTGATATCCACCCGGCGCAAACCCTGCTCTACGTCGCAGGCCTAGTAACGCCGCAACACCTCTGTGAGGTAGAAGTGGTGGCCGCCAAGCCGGATTAGGTCAGAGCACCTCCCAGACGGCGTAGCGGGGGCCGTCGGGGGTACGGTCGCCGAGGCCGACGGCGCAGATGGTGTTGAGCCAGGCATAGCGCTCTGCGGCGGTTTCGAAATAGGGCGTGGTGCGGAAATAATACTCCGAGGGATCGACCTGTTCGCCGGCGTTGAGCCGGGCGATGACAGCTTCCGGGCCGTGACGTATGCCGCGATAGGTCATGTAGATCAGCGCCTTGTCGTCAGTTTCCAACGTCAACCGCACGTCGAGCTGCAGACTGCCGTCGTTGCGGCCCAGCAGCCAATCGCCGCCGCCCGGCAGGATCCGTCCCTTGAGTCGCTCGCCTTCGAAGCTGCCGCCGGTCAGATAGACGATGCGCCGTTCGCCGAACGGCGTGGCACCGAGGGATTGCGGCGCCTCGACGCCGATCTGGATGTCGAAAAGATGGCGCGATGCGATACCGGTCATGGCTCAGGTCCTCAAGGCGTGTTGATCATGCGGGCGGTGAACTTCTGGAATTCAGCCGTGGAGTTGGTGCGTGGAAAGTCCTGGTCGGGTACGGGCACGCCGAGAAACCGGCAGAGCGGCTCCCAACCGTCGCCAATATGATAGGTGAGCAGGCGATCCGGGCCGAAGGCGGTCTGCACCTCGGCCGTGTTGCGCTCGAAAGCGGCGATGACCGCCTCGCGGTCGTCGATGTTGCCGCCGAAAACTTGGGATTCGATCAGTTTGCGGCCGAGCGACTCCATATCCGTGCCCTGCCTGACAACCCGGAAGATGGTCTGCTCCATGCTGCGGTACCAGCTTTCGGAATCGCGTACGGTGAGCAGTATCTTCGCCTCCGGCCAATGGGCGCTGATTTGTCGCCAGTAGAAGGCACTTGGCCAATCGACGCAGGCGTTGAAGTCCGCGAAGACCTTGTCCCAGTCGGGTGTGCCGCCCGCCGCGATGGCGCGCCAGATGCGCGTCTGCTCCTCGCTCGCCAGCACCTCTTTCATGTGATGGCAGGGGCCGAAGCCAAGCAACTCCAGCGCCGCTTTCATGGAGTCGGTGCCGGTGCGTCCAAAGCCGGCGCCTATGACGGCAAGGGTCATGGTCTCATCGTCATCGCGGGACATCGGGGCCATAGTTTTCGGCGAGGTAATCGAGCACCGCCGCAAGCTCGTCTTCGTCAAGCTCTGGCATGCCCTGTTCCTCAACCATCCACACCATGACCTCGTCCCAGACGCGGCGCGACAGACGCTGCTGGGCGACGATGGCGATGGAATGGCAGGCCACGCACAAGGTCTCCACTGTCTCCTGGCCCGGCGCCGGTTCGCTGGCCCGGGCGGGCAGGGTAACGAGTAGCAGCAGCAGCAGCGCGAAAGCCAATCTCATGCGACGGTAACGGCGATGCGGTGGCACCTGTTGTTGAGATAGCCGCGCGGGTTCCAGCCGGGAACGACCATCGGCTGCATCAGCCCGGCGTCGTCGGTAGCCCGCGCCCAGATCTCGTAATAGCCCGTCTGCGGGAAGCTGACCTCCGTGTTCCAGGTCTGCCATGAGCCCGCATTCGCCGCCGCCGCCAGCTGGGCACGCTGCCATGAGGCGCCGAAGTCTATGCTGACATCGACGGCGCCCACCGCCCGGTCGCCGGCCCAGGCGTGACCGCGCACGGCCAGCGGTGCGCCCAATGCCGTCTCCAGTCCCGTCTTCGGCCGCGTGATCAGCGATTTCACGGGCATGGCCTCGATGATGCGCATGTCCTCGTTGGCAACGTCGGTGCCGGGCGCCACGGGGTTCGCCGGCACGCGATAGGACTTGCCGGTCATCTTCGGTCCGTCATGCACCTGGTCGCGCACCTCGAGCCGTTTGAGCCATTTCTGCGATACCGATCCCGGCCAGCCCGGCGCCACAATGCGCAACGGTCCGCCATGGAGCAGGGGCAGTGGCTGGCCGTTCATGGCGAAGGCGAGCAGGGTGTTGGGCTGCATCGCCTTGGCGATCGGCATGCCGCGCGAGATGGGCAGTTTTTCCGGGTCGCCCGACAGATGGGTGTCGGCGGAATAATGCGCGGTGTAGACCGCCTCCGGCTTGACGCCAGCCGCCCCCAGCACGTCGGCAAGACGCACGCCGGTATACATCGCATTGCCGATGGCGCCCGTGGTCCATTGGTTGCCGCGGGCAGGCGGGTTGAAGCCGGCGCGGCCATTGCCGCCGCATTCGAGCTGCAGGGCCATTTGCACGGGCTCGAACTGGCGCGAAAGATTGTTGAGGCTGAAGGTCATCGGCCGCGCCACGGCGCCCTCTATGCTGAAATGCCAGCTCCGCCCGCGCTCGACCTCCGGCATGATGCCGTTGTTGCGCACGAAGTGGAGGTGGTTGGGCGTGATGTCGTCGTCGAGGAGGTGAGCCGGGGTCTCGGCGTTGATGGGGCGATCGTTGAGCACGGTCAGGCCGTCGGTCGCGAGTAGCGTGACCCAGGCGCTTTCGTCCGCCAGCGCTGCCGGGATCAGCCCGCCCGGCATGAAGCGCGCGTAAGGGATGCCGGCGCCAAGCGCCGCCGCCATGGCACCCAGGCCTGCGCGTTTCAGGAAGCCGCGCCGGTCGCTTTGCCAGCGGCGGCCGAAGACCATCGCATCGGCCCGTTCCGGATCCTGATAAAGCTCTGAAAGTCCCCGTTCCCTGCGTGCCATGCTCACCTCCATCGGTCCCTTTGACTGTTACGCCCAATGACCGCAAAAGCCAAGGTTGACGCTCTCTCGGCACCCGGCCAGGATCGCGCTATGAGTCATCGCTACGCCATCATCGACGCCGGCATGTCCGGCATCCTGACCGCCATCAAGTTGCGCGAGCAGGGCATCGAGAACTTCTGAGGTGGTCCCACCTTGTTGGACAGTTTGACGGCCTTGTTAAGGTGTATTCCGCTGCCTGATCATGCCG
>CAZKTK010000438.1:0-3142 GCA_964555535.1 uncultured Rhodospirillaceae bacterium | reverse complement strand
ATTCCTCCCTTAGCAATTTAAGGCAAGATGTCCCGCGATTGCTGACGGGGGACATCACTTGCCCTCCGAAGGCAGAGGTCATAGGTTCGAATCCTATCGGGTGCGCCACCCAAGACCCAAGACCGCGTAAGCGGCAGATAAAGGCACGGCCAGGCCAGATGACGACGCGGACATATGCCCGCTACAGGCTAGCGGATGACGAATCTTCGTCCCGCGTCGCAGGCTGCCTGTCGGCCTTGGGCACGGTCGAGACCGGGCCGGCCAAGGCGATCGAATCCGATTATTTCGATACTTTCGACTGGCGGCTTTTCGGCGCCGGCCTGTCGCTTTGCCGGCAGGGGCCGAGCCTGGTGCTGCACGACCATGGGCGCGGCAAGGCGATCGCGGAATTTCGCGGCGATCTGCCGAGCGGTTTCGCCAGCGATTTTCCCACCGGACGGCTGCGCAAGCGGGTGGCCGACGTCATCGATGTCAGGCGCCTTTTGGCGCGCGTCACCCTGGTCTCGAAGCAAACACCGATGACGCTCCGCGACAAGGAGGGCAAGGCGGTCCTGCGCCTGGCGCTGGAGCGGGTCAAGGCGCGCGAGCCGGGCAAGGCGCGTGCCGTGTCGCTCGGCACCCGTCTGACAGTGGCGGCCGTGCGCGGCTACGACAAGATGGAGGTCAAGGCGCGGCGGAGGCTGGATCGCGAGTTCTCCGCGCTTGCCGAGACGGCGCCGCTGCATGTCGAGGGCATGGCCGCCATCGGCGTGACGGCGGGGGACTACAGCTCGAAACTGCGTCTGGCGCTGGATGCGGGCATGCCGGCGGGCGAGGCCGCCCGGCACATTCATTTGACGCTTCTGGAGACCATGGCGCGGAACGAGAAAGGCAGCGCCGCCGCCATCGATCCCGAATATCTGCACGATTTCCGCGTCGCCGTGCGCCGCACCCGCTCGGCTTTGGGCCAGGTCGACAAGGGGGTGCTGCCCGATGCCGTCATCGCCAAGGCGAAGAGAGACTTCCGCTGGATCGGTCAGCAAACCAACCATATGCGCGATATCGATGTCTATCTGCTCGATTACCCGAAGCTGCGCGCGACACTGCCGGCCGCCTATCGGGCGCATCTGCAGCCGTTCCACGACTATCTTGCGGATCAGTCCCGCAGCGAGGTCAAGAAGGTGGCGGCGATGCTGCGGGGCAAGCGCTACCGGCGCATTCGCGATGAGTGGCGGACCTATTTCGAGGCGGAGAGGGCGGCGGCGGAGAATGGCGAGCTTGCTGAGCTTCCGATAAAGCAACTTGCCGACAGGCGTATCTGGAAGGTCTATCACAGCGTCATGAAGGAAGGGGGCGCCATAGATGCGTCGTCCCCCGCGGAGGCGCTACACGAGCTTCGCATCACCTGCAAGAAGCTGCGCTACCTGCTGGAGTTCTTTCAGAGCCTCTACCCGCCGAAACCCCTCGGCAAGTTGGTCAAATCGTTGAAAACATTCCAGAATGTTCTGGGCGAATTTCAGGATACCGAAGTGCAGTCGCAGGCCATCCTCGCCTTCGGGCGCGAGATGGCAGCGGCAGGCGTGGCGCCGGTGGAGACGCAAATGGCCATGGGCATGGTGGCGGATTCGATCCTGCAGCGCCAGACCGGGGCACGTCGCGATTTCGATGCCCACTTCGAGGCGTTCTCGCGGCGCGCCATCCGCAAATCCTTTGCCCGCCTATTCAAAACCTGAGGGCTGTCGCACATGCGCGTGATGGGCATCTACAACATGAAGGGCGGCGTGGGTAAGACCGCCGCGGCGGTCAATCTGTCCTACCTGGCGGCGGCGGAGGGACGGCGCACCCTGATCTGGGATCTCGACCCCCAGGCGGCCACCAGCTTCTATTTTCGCGTCAAGCCGAAGGTCAAGGGCGGCGGCAAGAAGATCGTGCGCGGCAAGAGCGATCTTGACGCCCTGATCAAGGGCAGCGATTTCGCCAATCTCGACCTGCTGCCGGCGGATTTCTCCTACCGTGATCTGGACCGGCGTTTCGCCGGCGAGAAGCAGTCGCGCCTGCGCAGCCTGCTCAAGCCCCTGCGCAAGGAATACGACCTTATCGTCTTCGATTGTCCGCCCAGCATTTCCGACCTGTCGGAGCAGATTTTCCGCGCCAGCGACCTGTTGCTGGTGCCGATGCTGCCGACCACCCTGTCGGTCAGAACCCTCGATCAAATCCAGGTCTTCTTGAAGAAGGCGGGCATCCGCGATCTGACGCTGCGAACCTTTTTCTCGATGGTCGACAGGCGCAAGTCCATGCACAGGGACTTCGTGGCGGAGTTCGCGGCCGAGCGGAAGCGGCATTTGAACGCGCATATTCCCTATGCGAGCCCCGTCGAACGCATGGGAACCGAGCGCCGTCCCGTGGTGGATTTCGCACCGCGCAGTGCTGCCGCCCAAGCCTATCGCGCCTTGTGGGACGAGGTTGGCCCGCTGCTCGACTAGCCGGCGTTCTTCTCGGCCAGCAGGTCTTCATAGCTCAGCCCCCAACCGCTGAAGGGAGCTTGCGACAGCGCGGCATTGAAAAAGCGCGCATCGCCGGTCACCTCGGGGCCGAGCCAGGGCGGCAATGCGATGTGCTCGTCTTCGGAAGTCAATTCCACTTCCGCCACGATGAGGCCCCCATTGGCGCCATCGAAGACATCCACCTCCCAGTCCTTGCCGGCAAAGGCGATGACGTGGCGGGTCTTTTGGATCGGCGGCTCGACGCATAACAGGTCGAGCATGCGCTGGCCCTTCTCGGCGTCTATGGGAAATTCGACTTCGTGCCGCGTCATGCTGCCGGTGCCGACCTTGAGCGCCATGGAATAGGCATCGCCGGAGCGCCTGACGCGCATGGTCCGGTCATCGGCAATGAAGACATAGCCCTGTTCGATGCGCCGGGTCGAGGTGGCGATGCCCCAGTCTTGGCTGGCGACCAGGAATTTGCGCTCGATTTCGATCATGATGTTAGAGCCCTTCAGGGTTAGATGGAACCGGTTTGACCGGTCTCAGCGCCGTCCTGGCTAGGCGCGCGTCGCCGCGCGATGTGGCCGCATCGGGCAAGGCGCGCAACGACGCCAGGGCGCCGCTGAGGCCGGCCTCTGGTGGCCCAAGGTGGCTTTTCGGATGCGTCGCGACGCTTG
>CAZKTK010000437.1:0-3144 GCA_964555535.1 uncultured Rhodospirillaceae bacterium | reverse complement strand
TCGGGCAGGTGGTCGGCGAGCGCGGCGCGCCCGGAACTGCCCACCACGTCACCGCAAAACAGGATCTTCATACCGGCCTCTCGAATTGCGTCGCGCCGTTCTCGCTGACGAGCCAATGGAGCGGGCGGTCGTGAGCACCGCGCGGCAGCCGTTCGCGGCGCTGGAAAGCGAAAGCGAGGCCGACGCTGAGGGCATCGCCGAGCGCGGCCAGCGTGCGGTCGTAGAAGCCGCCGCCGTAGCCGAGACGATAGCCCTCATCGTCGACGGCCAGCAACGGCACCAGCAGGCAATCGGGACGCCGCTCCGTTTTCTCAGGCGCGGGCTCGCGGGTATCGAACGGGCCGGGCACCAGCGCATCGCCCGGCGCCCAGGCGCGGAAGCGCAAGGCTTCGCCCGCTTTCGTCACCGGCAGACACAACGCGTGGCCCCGGTCGTGCAGGGCTGCCAGCAGGGGGCGGGGATCGATTTCGTCGGCAAAGGGCCAGTAGCCTGAGACCACGGCGCCTGCGTCGAGGGGGATGGCAGAGAGAAAAACGTCTGCCTGGCGCTCGCCCGCATCGTGGGCCAAGCCTTTGCGCTCGGCCCGGCAGGCCTTGCGCAGGCGCGCCTTCTCCGCGGCGAGCGCGTCAGGTGGGCGGGACCGCATCGACCGTTGGCGTTCTAGTACCACTGGTGCCCGCTTGTGCAGGTGGGCGCCGTGTGCCGACGGCAGACCGCCGGTAGGGACAGCTCCCGAGTGGATCACTGTTGGCCCAGGGACATATTCGCCTGTGACGAATCGCGCAGTACCCGCCCGGCACGGAATTTAGGGTCTCTCCAGGCGGCTGGCAATGGCATCGAGGCGCGCGGTCATGGCTTCCAGCGTCGCGGCGGCGCGCTGACGCTCCACCGGGGTGCTGCCCACCGGCTCGGCCGCAGCGGCGCCGCCGAGCTCTTCGATCTTGGCATAGGCGTCGGAAAGCTCGTCCGCCACCATCAGGCCGGCCATCAGCATCAGGTGAGTGTCGGTGATCTGGCTGGTGCTGCCGCCGCCGGTCTCGATCAGGTTGCGCACCACGGCATCGAGATAGGTGCCGAGCTGGCGGATATGGTCCTCCTCGCCGTCGTCGCACGTGATCGGATAGGTGCGGCCGTTGATCTGTACGCGTACCTTGCCCATGCCAATCCCCTGTTACGCCTACTCGCCGATGAGGGCGCGCACGCGCTCGATGGTGCCGTCCAACCGGACCGATGCCTGATCGGCCGCCGCGCGAAGAGCGTCGCACTCGGCGCGTGCCTCCGCCAGCTCACCGGCCAAACGATCACGCTCGGCGCGGGTCTCGGCGAGTTCCGCGCCCAGATCCGAACGGCCTGCGGCCTGCGGAGCGCCGAGACCGGCCGTGGCCGCCTCCAGGCGTTCCACCGCCGATTCGAAGCGTTGCCGCGCCTCGTCGAATGATGCCATGACGTCTATGCCCCCAGCGGTCGTCCAAGGAACCCCTATGCGGTCATCCGCCAGGATATCCAGCGCTGCGCATCAGCGTCAACCAAAGCGCTTGGCACGCCAGCTCAGCGCACCGGTTGACGAGGCTCCGATTGGCGGTCATGTTGCGCCCGGTCGCGGCGCTCCCGAGCATTTTGGCCAGCGTCACGTTCATCGCCCGAGGCTGCTTGCGGCAGCCAATTTCCGAAGACCCGGCCATGGAGTTCTAGCACGTGTCTTCCGCGGTTTCTCACGGTGTCGCTGCGGACACCGACCTGCCCGATCACGCCACCCTTGCCAACGCGCTCCGCGTCCTCGCCATGGATGCGGTCCAGGCGGCCAAGTCAGGCCACCCCGGCATGCCCATGGGCATGGCCGACGTGGCGACGGTTCTGGTGCGTCAGTTCCTCAAATTCGATGCCGCCGACCCGGACTGGCCCGACCGCGACCGCCTGGTGCTGTCGGCGGGCCACGGCTCGATGCTGCTTTACGGCCTGCTGCATCTGACCGGCTATGGGGACATGCCCATCGCGCAGCTGCGGGACTTCCGCCAGCTCGGCAGCCACACGGCGGGCCATCCGGAATATGGTGCGGCGTGCGGTATCGAGACCACCACCGGCCCCCTCGGCCAGGGCATCGCCAATGCGGTCGGCATGGCGATCGCCGAACGCATGCTGAATGCGCGCTATGGCGACGAGCTGGTTTCCCACAAGACCTACGTGATCGCCGGCGACGGTTGCCTGATGGAGGGCATCAGCCACGAGGCCGCATCGCTGGCCGGGCATCTGCGCCTGTCGCAGCTGGTGGTGCTGTTCGACGACAATCACATCTCCATCGACGGCCCGACCGAGCTCACGGTGTCCGACGACCAGGCGGCACGCTTCGCGGCGCTCGGCTGGCAGGTCGATTCGTGCGACGGCCACGACCGGGACGCGATTGCCGCGGCGTTGACCCGCGCGCAAGGCGCGGATCGCCCGGTGCTGATCGCCTGCCGTACCACCATCGGCTACGGCTCGCCGGCCAAGGCGGGAACGTCGGCCACCCACGGCGCGCCGCTCGGCGAGGACGAGGTGGCGGCGACGCGCGCGGCGCTCGGCTGGAGCGAGCCGCCTTTCGAGATTCCGCAAGCGGTGCAGGACGCCTGGCGGGCGGCCGGCCGGCGCGGCAATGGCGAGCGCGAGGCCTGGCAGGGACGTCTTGCCGCATCGTCTGAGCGCGAGGCATTCGAAGCGGCACTGGCGGGCGATCTCGGTGGCCTCGACGGCGCCATCGAGGCGTATAAGCGCGAGCTGTCGGACAGCGCGCCGAAGGTCGCCACCCGCAAGGCCTCCCAGGATACCCTGGAGCGGATCAATCCGGTGGTGCCGATCACCGTCGGCGGCTCGGCCGACCTGACCGGCTCCAACAACACCCGCAGTGCCGATCAGGCGCCGGTGACGGCGGACGATTTCAGCGGCCGCTACCTCTTCTATGGCGTGCGCGAACACGCCATGGCGGCGGCCATGAACGGGATCGCCCTGCACAAGGGCTTCATTCCCTATGCCGGCACGTTCCTGGTGTTCAGCGACTATTCGCGCCCGGCCATCCGCCTCGCCGCGCTGATGGGCCAGCGGGTCGTCCATGTGCTGACCCACGATTCCATCGGCCTCGGCGAGGACGGCCCGACCCACCAGCCGGTGGAG
>CAZKTK010000436.1:0-3148 GCA_964555535.1 uncultured Rhodospirillaceae bacterium | reverse complement strand
TTGATGACCTATTTCGGCTGGCCCCAGGCGCATGAGGACGATGCCGAGCGCGCCTCGCTCGACGTTGTCGAAGCGGTAGGCCGGATGGATTTGCAGGTTCGCATCGGCATTGCCACAGGCCCTGTCGTGGTGGGCGAGACCGGCGCGGGCGATGCCAGCGTGCCCAAGCTGGCGGTGGGCGAAACGCCGAACCTGGCGGCTCGTCTGCAAGGCCTCGCGGGCGCCGACGAGATCGTCATCGGACCTTCGACCCGGCGCCTCCTTGGCGGCACCTTCGTGCTTGAGGACTTGGGCGAGCAAGCCCTCAAAGGCATCGTCGAGCCTGTGCAGGCACACCGCATCACCGGCATCGCCGCCACCGAAGGCCGCTTCGAGGCGCGCACGCGGCGCTTGACGCCACTGGTCGGGCGCGACGCCGAAATGGCCATGGTCATGGCGCGCTGGGAGCAGGCGAAAGCGGGCGAGGGCCAGGTGATCCTGCTTTCCGGCGGGCCCGGCATCGGCAAGAGCCGCATCACCCGGGCCCTGCGCGAGCGCCTCGCCGAGGAGCCCCATACGCCGCTGCGTTACCAGTGCAGCCCCTATCACACCAACTCGGCCCTGCATCCCGTCATCGAGCAGATCGAGCGCGCCGCGGGATTCGCGCGCGACGACACGCCGGACGACAAACTCGACAAGCTGGAAGCGCTTATTCCCGGCGCTCTCGTCGCCTCCCTGCTGTCGCTGCCGGTAGACCGCTATCCGGTGCTTGCGATGAGCCCGCAGAAGCAGAAGGACGAGACCCTGCACCTGCTGGCCAAGCAGGTAACGACGCTGGCGGCCGCGCAGCCTGTGTTGCTGATCTTCGAGGACGCCCACTGGATCGACCCGACTTCACAGGAACTGCTGGACGTTCTGGTGGCGATGCTGGCCGGCCACGCGGTGCTCGCCGTCATCACCCACCGCCCCGAATACCAGCCTCCCTGGCTCGGCCAGGGCCACGTCACGCCGCTGGCGCTCAACCGCTTAGGCCGCGCCGATGCGGCGGCGATGGTGGCGCGGGTCTCCAACAGCGTGCTTCCCGACGACGTATTGGACCAGATCGTTACCAGATGTGATGGCGTGCCGCTATTCGTCGAGGAATTGACCCAGACGGTGGCGGAGGGTGGCGAGGCCGGCGTGCCAGAGACCTTACAGGACTCGCTGATGGCCCGCCTGGACCGTCTGGGTGCGGCCAAGGAAGTGGCCCAGATCGGCGCCTGCATCGGCCGCGCATTTTCTCGCGAGCTGCTGGCTGCTGTGTCTCCCTTCGACGGTGCGGCGCTGGAACAGGCCTTGCGGCAATTGGTGGATAGCGGGCTTATCTATGGCAGCAAGGACCGGTATGTCTTCAAGCATGCCCTGGTGCAGGATTCGGCCTATGATTCCCTTTTGCGGGGCCGCCGCCAGGCACTGCATCGCGAGATCGCACAAAGCCTCGAAACGCGGTTTCCGGAGTCCCTGCGCCTCGAGCCGGAGCTGATCGCCACCCACTATGAAGCGGCTGGCCTACCTGAGCCGTCAGCGCGGCATTGGTACCAGGCGGGCCAGCATGCTGCGGCGCGATCGGCCGCCGTCGAAGCGCAGCGGCATTTCAAGCGCGGCCTCGCCCTGTTCGGAGAATTGCCGCAGACGCAGGATACCCGGCGGCTTGAGCTCGACTATATGCTGGGTATGGCTGTCGTGCTACGCGTTACCTATGGCTACAATCATTCCGAGCTCGTCGCCGCCTATGAGCGCGCGCGATCTGAGCCGCGAACTGGGCGATACCGAAAAGCTTTTCCAGACGCTGTTCGGATTGTGGACGAGCATTGCCGCGCAGGGGAAGTTCTCGGAAGGCTACGCGATGACGCGCGAGTGCCTGGCGATTGCCGAAGATCTCGGCGAGTCCCGCTATCTGCTCGAGGCCAACAGAATGATCGGCGGGCATTGTGCCGTGAAGGGCGATCACAGCGAATCGCGAAGGCATCTGGAGCGCGCCGTTGCCCTTTACGATCCGGCGCAACATGCGGAGGAAGCCCTAGCCTTTGGCTACGATCCCCAGGCTTTGTCGCTGTCCTATCTGTCGAACGTCTGCTGGCATCTCGGCTATCCGGACCAGGCCGCGAACTATCGCGATCGGGCGTTATCTCATGAAAGCATGCAGAAGCACGTCGCGACTCGGATAGCCGTATCCACCTATGCGCCGATTCTGAGCCTGTTTCGACGCGAATTCACGAATGCCCGTGACGTTGCCGAGCGTCTGATTGCCGAGTCGAGCGAGTCGGGCTATCCGGCGCTCAACGCCTGGGCGCGCATGCTCCGGAGCTGTGCTGCCAGCCGTACGGAACCTGACGGCGATTGGCTCGACGACATGCGCATTGCCATTGCCGACAGCAACAGACTTTGGGGCCGGTTCAGCTCTTCGACATGGAATGTGATGCTGGCAGATGCCTGCCTGGCGCAGGGCGAGGTCGCTCAGCTGCATCAAACTTAGCTTTTTGATGGTCACTCGACCATCACCGCTCCCATCGAAACTCCAATGATAGATGGAACTGTGCATCGAATAATGTTCTGAGCCAACCTCGTCCGCTCCCACAGGATTGATTTCTGGAGGGACACGTCGCCCGCCTCACTCCACAACCTCCAAGCCTCAGGGACCGCCTGTCGCTGAATGACAGAAGGTCGATGACGTCGATCGAGTTGAGCTTCCGCTTCACTCGGATCGCCAAGCATTCCCGGCTGTATTCGTCGAGGATGTTCAGCGTGCGAAAGGCGCGCCCATCATCGGTGCGGTGATGCACGAAGTCATAGGACCAGACATGATCGCGGCATTCTGGCTTGAGACGGATACAGGATCCATCGTTGAGCCAGAGCCGGCCCTTCTTTGCTTGCTTGGATGGCACTTTCAGCCCCTCGCGTTGCCACAGGCGCTCGACCCGCTTGTCGTTGATCTCCCAGCCCGCCTCCCTCAGCAAGGCCGCAATCCGTCGATAGCCATAGCGCCCATACTCTCTCGCCAGGGCGATCATGTCGGCAACCAGCAGATCTTCATCGGCACTCCCTCTGGGAACATGACGCTGTGTCGAGCGATGCTGGCCGAGCACGCGGCAGGCACGGCGCTCGGAGACACCCAGCTTGGCCATGACCA